>NZ_LZJA01000079.1:0-649 GCF_001666785.1 Mycobacterium sp. E3305
CCGCCCAGCCCGTCGCCGTGGGTGACCTCGATGACGGGCACCCCCGCGGTGTCCAGGGCGGCCACGATGGCACCCACCTCTTCTTTGGTGAATTGGTGGCGCTTGTGGTGCGAGCCGTCCCGCAACGACGTGTCGGTCAGCCGTACGTCCCAGATCGGGTTGAAGAAAATGTCGTGTGTGCTCATGCCTGCGCTCCCGGCGCCGTCGCGGATAAGGATTCCTTCGCGATCTCCTCGCCGACCTTGGTGGCCGCGGCGGTCATGATGTCCAGGTTGCCCGCGTACGGGGGCAGGTAATCGCCGGCGCCCTCGACCTCGACGAACGTGGTCACCATCGCCTGCCCACCGGAGTTGAGCGACGGCTCGTCGAACTGCGGCTCGTTGAGCAGCCGGTAGCCGGGCACGTAGGTCGCCACCTCGGCCACCACGTCGTGGATGGACTTCGCGATCGCGTCGCGGTCGGCGTCCTCGGGGATGGCGCAGAAGATGGTGTCGCGCATGATCATCGGCGGGTCGGCCGGGTTGAGGATGATGATCGCCTTGCCCCGCTTGGCGCCGCCGATCGTCTCGACACCCTTGCTGGTGGTCTTGGTGAACTCGTCGATGTTGGCCCGCGTGCCCGGCCCGGCCGAGACCGACGCCACCGACGC
>NZ_LZJA01000080.1:0-869 GCF_001666785.1 Mycobacterium sp. E3305
ACCGCCACCAACACATGCTCATCGCAACCCACACGGAAAAGCGTTGCCCGCAAAGGAATCTCAACCGACAAATCAAACGCGTAGCGCGCCGCCGCCTCGATGACCTCCTGCAACCGGTTGGCGGACCAGCCGTCGGTCTTGACCACGTCCCATCTGACGGCGGATTGGGTGGGCGGCAGGACGATCTGCTGGGGGTTTCCCTCGGGTGCGGTGAAGACGGTCCGCAAACTTTCGTGCCGCGCCACCACGTCGCCCAGTGCGGCACGCAAAGCGTCGGTGTCGAGTGGACCCTCCAGTCGCAGCGCCGCCGCCATGTTGTAGACGGGCGACGGCCCGTGCAGTTGGTCGATAATCCACAACCGGGACTGGGCGAACGACAGTGGGACCGTCGGCGGGCGTTCGCAGGGCACCAACGGCGCCAGGCCACCGCCGCCGGAGACGACGCGGGGGGCCAGCTGCGCGACCGTGGGGGCCTCGAACAGCTCTCGCACCGAAAGGCGGCTGTCCAGGCCGTTATTGATGGCCGCGATCACCCGCATCGCCGACAGCGAGTCACCACCCAGATCGAAGAAGGAATCGTCCACGCCGACCCGCTCGACACCGAGGACTTGGGCGTAGATGCCGGCCAGGATCTCTTCGACCGCGGTGGCCGGGGCGCGGTAGTGATCGGCGTCCCGGTAGTCGGGCAGGGGCAGGGCCTGGGTGTCGAGCTTGCCGTTGAGGGTGGTGGGTAGTGCCGGCAAGGCCACGATGGCCGCCGGGATCATGTAGGCCGGTAGCCGCTCGGCCAGCGCGGTGCGGAGTTCGCTGGGGTCGGCGGTGCCGGTGAGGTAGCCCACGAGGCGTTTGTCGCCGGGGCGGTCCTCGCG
>NZ_LZJA01000081.1:0-739 GCF_001666785.1 Mycobacterium sp. E3305
GCCGGGCACCCGCCGCCCATCCTGGTCCACGCGGACGGCACCACCCAGATGCTCGACGACGGTCACACGATCGCATTGGGAGTGCGGCCCAACTGGTCCCGCCCCGAGGCCCGGGTGACCGTGCCGGCGCGTGCCACCCTGCTGCTCTATACCGACGGCTTGGTCGAACGTCGCCGTACGGCGTTGGGGCAGGGCATCTCCCGGGCGGCCGAGTTCGTGCAGGACGGCCGCGGGTCGACGCTCGACGAATTGGCGAACCACATCATGTCCGGTCTGGCCCCCGGCGGCGGCTATCAGGACGACGTAGTCGTTCTGCTTTATCGTCATCCCGCTCCGCTGGAGCTGACGTTCCCGGCTGACGTCAGTCACTTGGCGCCCGCACGAACCGCGTTGCGCACCTGGCTGACCCGCACCCGACTGGACCCGGAACAGGCGATGAACGTGCTGGTCGCCGCCGGGGAGGCCGTCGCCAACGCCATCGAGCACGGTCACCGGGACCAGCCGGAAGGCACCATCAGCCTGGGCGCGACCGCACTGGTCGACCGGGTGCAGTTGACCATCACCGACACCGGCTCGTGGAAACCGCCGCAACCGGCTAGTTATCCCCACCGGGGACGGGGTATTGCCCTCATGCGGGGGCTCATGAATGACGTCACCATCAATCCTGATGCCGCCGGAACCACGGTTCACCTATCCGCGAGGATCACATGATGCCCACGTCGCTCTCCCTCGACACCGC
>NZ_LZJA01000082.1:0-87587 GCF_001666785.1 Mycobacterium sp. E3305
GCCTCTGATGCTTGGCGGGTGATGCGGTGCCATGCACCTCGGCCCCGGCCGCTTTCGCGAACTGAACGGCCGCGATGCCCACGCCGCCGGCCGCGGCATGCACCAGCACCCGTTCACCGGCGCGCAGCGACCCGTATCCGTGCAGCGCGGCCCATGCGGTCGCGTAGTTGACCGGGACGGCGGCGCCCTGTTCGAAGCCCATCGCGGCCGGCAGCGGCACGGAGTCGCTCGCCGTCACGTTGACGACCTCGGCGTAGCCGCCGAACCGCGTGCCCGCCAGCACCCGTTCGCCCACGCGGCCGGGATCGACGCCCTCGCCGACGGCCTCGACCGTCCCGGCGACCTCGTAACCGACCACCGCCGGAAGTTTCGGCGCGTCTGGGTACAGGCCGACGCGGGCGAGGTGATCGGCGAAGTTCACCCCCGCCGCGCGCACCGCGACCCGCAGCTGTCCCGGGCCCGGTGGCGGCGGATCGGGCCGCTGCTGCACCCGCAGCACCGATGGATCGCCGCGCTTGGTGATGACGACTGCACGCATTGCACTTCCTCCCCGGCGGCTCAGGCCCGGTTGACGGCGTCGGCCAGGCGGGGGAGGACGACGCCGGACCAGCCGGGCTCCATCCGCCGGAAGGCGTCGGCCATCCTCTTGTCGTCCAAGTCGAAACCGCTGTGTTCCAAGAACACTCGGGTGCCGTCACCCTCCGGCTCCAGGCGCCAGGTGAGCGTCCACGCGGGCGTGAAGGTGTACACGAACCGGCGCGGGGGATCGACCTCGAGCACCTTGCATGGCTGCGTGCCGTAGCCCGGCATGTCGAGGGTGAACTGGTGGCCGACGACCGCGGCCACGTCGCACTCGGCCCACCACAGCCGCAGCAGGTCCGGCTCGGTCAACAAGCGCCACACTTTCGCAGGCGGGGCGGCCACGAACTGATCCACCCGGATCGTCGCGGGCGTCGACGTCTCGGTCATTCCCACTCCTCTGCCGTCTCGGCGAGTTTGGCCAGTCGTGCTCGCCAGAACTTCTCGAACGGATGCAGCCACTCACCGAGTTGCGCCAACGGTTCCGCGGTCAGGTGATAGATGCGATGCCGGCCCTGCGGCTCGTCGGCCACCAGCCCGGCGTCGCGCAGAACCTTGAGGTGCTCGGCGACCGCGGGGCGGCTGAGGTCGAACCGCTCGCAGAGTTTCCCGGCGGACAGCGGCTGGCGGGACAGGATCTCCAGGACTTCCCGCCGCACGGGATTGGCCAGCGCGAGGAAGACGCGGTCGGTGCCAGCCACGCCCGGCAATATATGTCGGATATTTCCGACGTGTCAACCATCCCGGGCGCCCGCAGCGGGCCGCGGTGACCGCTATCTTCCCGGTTATGCACTTCACCTGGGAGCGGCTGACACCCAGCGTGCAGCGCTGCCGGCTGGCGTTCTGCGACGTGACCGTCGCCCTGGTGCGGGGCCGCACCGGCGCGCTGCTCGTCGACACCGGCACCACGCTGGTCGAAGCCGACGCGATCGCCGCCGACGTCCGCGAGCTCGCGGGACGACCGGTCACGCATGTCGTGTTGACGCACAAGCACTTCGACCACGTCCTGGGCTCTTCGGCGTTCGGCGGAGCTGAAATCCTTTGCGCCCCTGAGGTCGTCGAATACTTGTCGTCCGCCGTCGATCACCTTCGTTCGGATGCCGTCAGTTATGGCGCGGACGCCGCTGAGATCGACCGCGCGGTCGCGGCGCTGAAGCCACCGCGGCGCGGCGTCCACGACGCGGTCGTCGACCTGGGCGACCGCTTCGTGACGATCGCCCACCTGGGCCGGGGACACACCACCGCGGACCTGGTCGTCATCGCGCCCGGCGTCGACGGCGAAGACGACCCGGTTGTCGTCTTCACCGGTGATCTCGTCGAGGAGTCCGCCGACCCCGATATCGATGCCGATTCCGATCTGGCCGCCTGGCCGTTCACCCTCGATCGGATACTCGCGGCGGGCGGACCCGAAGCCATCTACGTGCCGGGCCACGGAAGCGTCGTCGACGCCGGTTTCATCCGCCGCCAGCGGGATTGGCTGGCCCGACGAGCGGGCCTCGAGCCGGGTTAGACGCGCGGGCCGGTGCAGGCGGCGATCAGGGCATCCGGGTCGGTGACACTGACCCATAACTCGCGCAGCGAAATCGTTCGGCCCACGGCTTTCGCCTCCACCGGTGGCTCAATCGTCAAGGCCACCAGGCCCTTACCCGAACCGTTGACGAGCCAGCGTCCACCCGAATAGTGCACCCCCAAGGTGAAGACCCGGTCGTCCGCCCGCTCGGCCCGGGTGATCGACGCCAGCGGTACGTGAGCGTCGAATGCCCAACCCATCTTGACGTGTAGGGTGCCGGCATCCACCCTGAGCTCGCTGCGCTTGGGTCCCATTCCGACGGGAACCGAAAGCGGTAGATACCACCGGTCATAGCGCAATTCCGTCTGCACGGCGATTACCCTACCTCTTGTTTGCTGGATTCGCCGGTCTTTCGTATTTCAACTCTTCCGGCCAGTCGGGGCAAGAGCTGGATGTTATCGACAACCATTGCAGCACAAAGATTCTCATCGAATCCGAAATGCGAGCGCCGGTTCGGGCCGTTTCGGCGATACCGACGATCTTGTGTGCCCGGCGGCCTCGTGGCGCCGGCGCGGGCCGGAGTAGGGCAGTTGGCAACAGTTTTGGCACGGGTCTTTCGACCCCTGATTTATCCGTCACCCCCGGGGATAGACTCACGTTCAAGGGAATCGTGCCGAACAGGGAGCGTAGGGCCATGGCCATCATTGACTCGGACACTGAAGTCCGGACCTCGTACGAAGACGACATCGCCGCCACCCAGCGATACATGGACGGCCCGCGGTTCGCCGGAATCACTCGTCTCTACACGGCCCGCCAGGTAGTGGAACAACGCGGCACGATCCCCACCGACTACATCGTGGCGCGCGAGGCGGCGGCGGCCTTCTACGACCGGCTTCGCGAGCTGTTCGCCACCAAGAAGAGCATCACCACGTTCGGGCCCTACTCGCCGGGCCAGGCCGTGGCGATGAAGCGGATGGGCATCGAGGGCATCTACCTCGGCGGCTGGGCAACGTCGGCCAAAGGCTCCACCACCGAGGACCCCGGCCCGGACCTGGCGAGCTACCCCCTGAGCCAGGTGCCCGACGACGCCGCGGTACTCGTCCGCGCCCTGCTGACCGCCGACCGCAACCAGCAATACCAACGGCTCAACATGAGCGAGGCGCAGCGAGCCAGCACGCCCGCCTACGACTACCGCCCGTTCATCATCGCCGACGCGGACACCGGCCACGGCGGCGATCCGCACGTGCGCAACCTCGTCCGCCGCTTCGTCGAGGTGGGCGTCGCCGGCTACCACATCGAGGACCAGCGCCCCGGCACCAAGAAGTGCGGCCACCAGGGCGGCAAGGTGCTGGTGCCCTCAGACGAACAGATCAAGCGGCTCAACGCCGCTCGCTTCCAGCTCGACGTCATGCGGGTGCCGGGGATCATTGTCGCCCGCACCGACGCCGAGGCGGCCAACCTGATCGACAGCCGCGCCGACGAGCGCGACCAGCCGTTCCTGCTCGGCGCCACCAACCTCAACATCCCGTCGTACAAGGCCTGTTTCCTGGCGCTACTCCGCCGCTTCTACGAGCTGGGTGTCAAGGAACTCAACGGCCATCTCCTCTACGCCCTCGCGGATTCGGAGTACGCCGCGGCCAGCGCGTGGCTGGAACGCCAGGGCATCCAGGGACTGATCTCCGAGGCCGTCAACGCCCGGCGCGAAGACGGGCAGGGTTCGATCGACGACCTCTTCGACCAGGTCGAGTCGCGGTTCGTGGCGGCCTGGGAGGACGACGCCGGCCTGATGACCTACGGCGAGGCCGTCGCGGAGGTGCTCGAATTCAGCGAGAGCGAAGAGGACGAGCCGGTGGGCATGAGCCCGGCGGATTGGCGGCAATTCGCGCAGCGCGCGTCGCTCTACGCCGCACGGGAGAAGGCGAAGCAGCTGGGCGTCGACCCGCCGTGGGACTGCGAGCTGGCGAAGACGCCGGAGGGCTACTACCAGATCCGCGGCGGCATCCCCTATGCGATCGCCAAGTCGCTGGCCGCGGCGCCGTTCGCCGACGTGCTCTGGATGGAGACCAAGACGGCCGATCTCGCCGACGCCCGGCAGTTCGCCGAGGCGATCCACGCCGAGTTCCCCGAGCAGATGCTGGCCTACAACCTGTCCCCGTCGTTCAACTGGGACACCACCGGCATGACCGATGAGGAGATGAAGCGCTTCCCCGAGGAGCTCGGCAAGATGGGCTTCGTCTTCAACTTCATCACCTACGGCGGCCACCAGATCGACGGCGTCGCCGCCGAGGAGTTCGCGGCGTCCCTGAGGCAGGACGGCATGCTGGCGCTGGCTCGCCTGCAGCGCAAGATGCGCCTGGTGGAGTCGCCGTATCGCACGCCGCAGACGCTGGTCGGCGGGCCGCGCAGCGATGCGGCGCTGCAGGCGTCCTCGGGCCGGACCGCGACCACCAAGGCGATGGGCAAGGGTTCGACCCAGCACCAGCACCTCGTGCAGACGGAGGTGCCCAAGAAGCTGCTGGAGGAGTGGCTGGCGCTGTGGAGCGAGCACTACCAGCTCGGCGAGAAGCTGCGCGTGCAGCTGCGGCCGCGCCGGCCCGGCTCGGACGTATTGGTGCTGGGGATCCACGGAAACGGGGACGAGCAGCTGGCCAACGTCGTGTTCGACCCGATCAAGGATCGGCACGGCCGCAGCATCCTCACGGTGCGCGACCAGAACACGTTCGCCGAAAAGCTGCGCCAGAAGCGGTTGATGACGCTGATTCACCTATGGCTGGTGCACCGCTTCAAGGCCGACGCGGTGTATTACGTGACGCCGACCGAGGACAATCAGTATCAAACGTCGAAGATGAAGTCCCACGGCATCTTCACCGAGGTGAACCAGGAGGTCGGCGAGATCATCGTCGCCGAGGTGAACCGTCCGCGCATCGAGGAGTTGCTGAAGCCCGATCGCGTGGCGCTACGGAAGCTGATCACCAAGGAAGACTAAGGAGCGGCCCTCGAGCGAACCGCGGTTCGCTCGAGTTCTGCCTACGCCATCGCTCAGAGCGGGGCTTTGGCGTCATGCCGCGAGCGGACTATCCAATTTACGAATAAGAAAGTTTCTTACCGGCGCATAACCAGAATCCCGCATAGCAACAGTTGTCCGCGGATACGATTTGACTCGCCGATGGTCCATTAGCCCGAGATGGGCCATCGGCTCCTAACGCGCCCCGGTTCCGCGCAAGCGTCTCGTCACGCCAAGTCCCGTTTCCTCAGCCCTTACCGCTAATGGCGGCCAACGGGGTGCACCGCGCATGGGTGACGGCAAAAACCTGTCTGGAGCAACAGTTGCACAGGTGTAGAATTTGGGTATGGATGCGCGCCACCCCCCGGACGCGCACAAAGGGAAGGGAGTGGCTGATGAAGGCGCAGATGAGGACGGCGGTTGCGGTGTTCGGCGGGATGGCCGCGGTGGCCCTGGCGGTCGGATTCGGCGGTTTCGGCGTCAGCCCGACCGCCGGCGCGGCGACGCACGCGACATCCGGGATCACGGCGGCACCGACGGTCGCGTCCGGTGCCCACCCGGCCACCCTGGCGGGCTGCGTGTCCGGTCTCGACTGCTAACCCGAACTCCTTTTCTCCGATGGCCCATCCCGGTGATGGGCCATCGGCGTCTCCGCGGGTTGGAGCCCCCGCGCCGCGACCCGTTTGCCCGGCCGTGTGCCGGGGTAAGGAGAAGTGGACCAGTTGCCGTGGTGCAAGTGGGGATTGGGGACTTCCAGATGAGATCTGCAGCCAGAAACTCGGTCGCGCTCTTCGGTGGCGCGGCCATGCTCGTGCTCGCGGTCGGATGCGGCGGCGGCAACAAGGGGACGAACAGCACCACGACCACGCCCACGACCACGCCGTCGTCCACCGTGGCCCCGTCCACCCCGGGTGGGGGCGGTGGCACCACGGGCGGCCCCACGGGCGGTGGGGGCCCCGGCGGCGGTGGCGGCGGCGTCCCCGGCGGTCCGACGGGTGGCGGCGGCCCGGGCGGCGGTGGCGGCGGCGTCCCCGGCGGTCCGACAGGTGGCGGCGGCCCCGGCGGCGGTGGCGGCAGCATCCCCGGTGTCGGGGGTGGCGGCGGCGGCCCGGGTGGCGGTGGCGGCTGCGTCGGGAACGTCTGCGGCGGCTACTGACACGTCGCTGAGCGCTGACCGCCCGACAACACGAACTTGCTCGCCTAGTCGGCGGGGCCGGGATCACCTGGCCCCGCCGGCTGAAAACCTCTCGCCCACCTGGCTTTCTGGCGTGACGGCCTAGGCGGGAGTCCGCATTCGAGTTATGGTTCTGGCCTACTCGGCTGCAAGGGGACTTCGATGGCGAAGCTCAGGTTTGGATACTTCATCGCGCCGTTCCATCGGGCGGGCACGAATCCGACGCTTGCGCTGCAGCGTGACCTCGCCTTCATCGAGCACCTCGACGCCCTCGGCTTCGACGAAGTGTGGCTGGGTGAACACCATTCGGCGGGTAGCGAGATCATCAGCTCGCCAGAGGTTTTCATCGCCGCGGCGGCCGAGCGCGCCAAGCGGATTCGCTTTGGCACCGGGGTCATTTCCCTCTCGTACCACAACCCGCTCTGGGTCGCCGACCGGCTGATGCTGCTGGATCACCTCACCCACGGCCGGATCATCGGCGGCGTGGGGCCGGGCTCCCTGCCCAGCGACTCGTCGATGATCGGACTCACCCCGACCGACACGCGCGAGCTGCTCGAAACGAACCTCGACATCGTTGTCCGCCTGCTCGCGGGCGAAACCGTGAGCGCCAAGACGGCCACGCACCAACTGTTCGACGCCAAGTTGCAGCTCGCCCCCTATTCCGACGGCGGGATCCCGCTGTCGGTGGCCGCGGTCGCGTCACCGACGGGCGCGCGGCTGGCCGGCAAGCACGGCATCGGGTTGCTGTCCATCGGCGCGACGCTGACCGTCGAGGGTTTCAACGCGCTGTCCTATCACTGGGGCATCGTCGAGGAGCGCGCGGCGGTCTTCCGGACGCAGGTCGACCGCAAGAACTGGAGCCTGGTCGGCCTGTTCCACCTCGCCGAAACGGAGAAGCAGGCGCGCGAAGAGGTCAAGTTCGGCATCGAGCCGTGGTTCCGCTACTTCCAGAAGGTGGCCGCCTTCCCGCAAATGACGATGCCCGGTGAGCAGCTCGACGAGATGATCGACGTCATCAACGACAACGGGGCGGGCGTGATCGGCACGCCGGAGCGGGCGCGGGAACAGGTCCAGCGGCTGTGGGATCAATCCGGCGGATTCGGCTGCATGCTGCAGATGGGCCACGAGTGGGCCAACCCCGCCGCCACCAGACGGTCCGCCGAATTGTTCGCCGCCGAAGTGATGCCGCATTTCCAGGGCCAGGCGCAGCCGACCCTGGACGCCGCCGCGCGCGCCGGACAGGCGCGGGACAGCCTCGCGCAATCTCAGTTGGATGCGGTCGCGCACATGACGAAGAAGTACCAGGACGAGGTCGACTCGAAGTAGCGATCCGGGGGCTTCATACTCCGGCGACAGCCGCTTCCCAGGTGGCAGCTAGGGTTTCGGCGCACAACTGAGGGATGACCACCGGAACCCCTCACCACCCGCGGCGACACATCGCGCAGCTCGTCTTCGCGGCGGCCGCGGCCGTCGCTCTCCTCACCACGTTCGACGCGGCGCAGGCATCGGCGCGCCCGACGGACGTGGCGGCATTCCCACAGGCACCGCCCGACCTTTCCGGCGGGAACGGTTTCGCCGCCGATGACGACGACGACGAAGCCCAGCTGCAGCAGCAGCTCGCTCAGCAGCAGCTGCAGCAGTCAATGCAGCAGGCCGAACAGCAAAACGAACAGGCGCAGCAGCAGTTCGAACAGAGCATGCAGCAGGCGCAGCTCGACGAGCAGCAGGCCAACAACCCGTAGCGCCTGCCGTGGACGCGGGCGCGGCTAGCGCTGGCCGGTCGACTCGCGCTCGGCCGTCTCCACCAGCCGACGCGCGAAATACCGGACCGCGCCGCCCATGGCGGCCCGCATCGCCGGACCCGTGCCACGGACCCCCTCGACGAACGAGCCGGTCCAGCGGATGTCCGTGCCGCCGGCCGGGTTCGGCGTGAGGACCACCTCGCTGACGTAATCCTTGATCGGGTTGGACGGCGCGATCAGCTTGTAGACATGCCGCCGGTCCTGCTCGTATTCGACGGTTTCCTCCTGCACGAGCACCGGCCACATCCCGAGCTTGCGGACCGCCCCGATCCCGCCCGGCGCGGGATCACCCTGCCGCGCCCAACTCGAATGGACGACGATGGGCTTGGCCCATTTCGACCAGTTCGCGCCGTCGGTCACGAGGCGGAACAGCGTCGCCGCGGGCGCGGTGCTGGTACCGGTGACCTCGAACGAATACGTCCTGCCTGACATGACCCACTCCCCGGGAGATCCAACGCCGACCCTGGCGGCCGTTCGCGCGTAGGCTACCGCCCGCGCAGCGCCCCGGCCGGACGGGGTTCGCCGGCCCCTCCGCCGGCGGCGCGGCGAAAGCACCCGGCCGTCGATCGGGTGGTGCCTACAATCGGCGAATGCGGCAGGCGTTGTTGATGTTTGCCGTCACGTTGTTGCTCGGCGGGTGCGGCGGCGGCCACGACGGCGTCCGCGCCACCTCCACCACCGGCCGCGCCGACGCCCACGTCCGCAGTCAACGGGTGCTCGACGACGCAATCGGCGCACGCGATCCGGGGTGTTCGGCCGCCGCGGGCGTCGAGGGCAAAATCGTCTGGACCGGGGTGCGCGGCCTGGCGGACGTCTCGACGCACGAGGCCATCACACCCGACACGGTGTTCGACATCGCGTCGGTGTCCAAGCAATTCACCGCCGGAGCGGTGCTGCTGCTGGTCGCCGCCGGTCAGCTGACGCTGGGCGACCCCGTTTCCCGGCACGCGCCCGAGCTGCCGGCGTGGGCGAACACCGTCACCCTCGAGCAGCTGATGCACCAGACGAGCGGAATTCCCGACTACGTCGGCTTGCTCGACGCGCAGGGCGCCCAGGTCGGCGACCGCACGACCGAGGATCAGGCCCTGCGGGCGCTGGCGGGCGTCGACCAGCTCGAGTTCCCGCCCGGTTCGCGATTCGAATACTCCAACTCCAATTACCTGCTGCTCGGCGAGATCGTGCACCGCGCTTCGGGCGAACCGTTGGCGGAATTCCTCTCCGGCCACATCTTTCGCCCCCTCGGGCTGAACATGGTCGTCGATCCCACCGGGCCGATTCCCGGGAAGGCTGTCGGCTACGACAAGGACGGCAACGCGGTCGCGTCCGGCTGGGGGCAGGTCGGTGACGGCGGCATTCAGACCACACCCAGCGAACTGGTCCGCTGGGCGGACAACTACCGCACCGGCCGCGTGGGCGGTCCCGCGCTCCTCCGTGCCCAACTGGCCGGAGCCGTGCCCACCGAACCGGGCGGCGGGGACCGCTACGGCGCCGGGATCTACCTGCTGGCCAACGGCGCACTCGATCACAATGGTTCGTGGGGCGGATTCGTCACGGCTTTCCGGGTCAGCAAGGACCGGGCGACGTCGGTGGCCATCACCTGCAACACCGACAAACAGGATCCGGAGGCCCTCGCCGAGGCGCTGGCGAAGCTCTGGATGTAGCTGACGGATTCGATTCGCAGACAACACCCTTCGCGAGCCGCCGTGCCGATCGTCACGGTCGCGGCACGACGGGTTGCCGCGCCGCCTTGCCTACAGTGGGGTCCATGGAGTTCGGTTCCGGGCAGCACGCCCCAGGTGTCCCCGGCATGCTCAAGATCGAGGACTGTCTGGATGCCGAGGGCAACATCATGCCCCCGGCGGACGTCACGCTCATCTCCCTCATCGACCGCAACATCGCCAACGTCGGTGACGCGGTGGCATACCGCTTCCTGGACTACAACCGCTCCGCCGACGGCGTGGCCGAAGAGGTGACGTGGAACCAGTTCGGCGTGCGGCTGGAAGCGATCGGCGCGCGGGTCCAGCAAGCCGCCGGCCCTGGCGAACGGGTCGCCGTCCTGGCGCCGCAGAGCCTGGACTACGTGACGGGCTTCTACGCGGCGATCAAGGCCGGCACTATCGCGGTGCCACTGTTCGCGCCCGAGTTGCCCGGCCACGCCGAACGTCTGGACACGGCCCTGCGCGATTCGCGGCCGACCGCCGTGCTGACGACGGCGGCGGCCAGGGGAGCGGTCGAGGAATTTCTGGGCACGCTCCCGCAGCTGCAGCGGCCGCGGGTCATCGTCATCGACGAAATACCCGACTCGGCGCGGGACTCGTTCACCCCCACCGAGCTGCGCCACGACGACGTCTCGCATCTGCAATACACGTCGGGCTCGACGCGGCCCCCGGTCGGCGTCGAGATCACGCACCGGGCGGTGGGCACCAACCTCGTGCAGATGATCCTTTCGATCGACCTGTTGGACCGCAACACCCACGGTGTCAGCTGGCTGCCGCTGTACCACGACATGGGACTGTCGATGATCGGCTTCCCCGCGGTGTACGGGGGGCACTCCACGCTGATGTCGCCCGCGGCGTTCGTGCGCAGGCCGCAGCGCTGGATCAAAGCCCTGTCGGCCGAGGCGGGCCGGGCCGTCACCGCGGCGCCGAACTTCGCCTACGAATGGACGGCCCAGCGGGGGCTGCCCGCGCCGGGTGACGCCGTCGACCTGAGCAACGTGGTGCTGATCATCGGATCCGAACCGGTCAGCATCGATGCGATCAACGCCTTCAACAAGACGTTCGCCCCATACGGCCTGCCGCCGACGGCGTTCAAGCCTTCCTACGGCATCGCGGAGGCCACGCTGTTCGTCGCGACCATCGCGCCCGAAGCGGAGGCGACGGCCGCGTATTTCGACCGCGCGGAGCTGGGCGCCGGTCGCGCGGTGCGGGTGCCGGCCGACGCCCCGGAGGCCGTCGCGCAGGTGTCCTGCGGCCAGGTGGGCCGCAGCGAGTGGGCCGTCATCGTCGACCCGGACGGCGGGACCGAACTGCCCGACGGTCACGTCGGCGAAATCTGGGTGCAGGGCAACAACGTCGGCCGCGGCTACTGGGGGCTGCCCGAGGACACCCGGCGAGCGTTCGGCGGTCGGCTGCACTGCCGGTTGGCCGAGGGCAGTCACGCGGCGGGATCCGCCGTCGACGGCGCGTGGCTGCGGACCGGGGACCTGGGCACCTATCTCGACGGCGAGCTGTACGTCACCGGCCGGATCGCCGACACGATCACCGTCGCCGGCCGCAACCACTACCCGCAGCACATCGAGGCGACCGTCGCCGAAGCTTCCCCGATCGTCCGGCGCGGATACGTGACGGCTTTCGCCGTCCCGGCCGGAGACTCCGATCAACAGCTGGTGGTCATCGCCGAGCGGGCGACGGGCACCAGCAGGGCCGATCCGCAGCCGGCCATCGAGGCGATCCGGGCCGCCGTTTCGCGCCGCCACGGGTTGCCGGTCGCCGACGTGTGTTTCCTGCCCGCCGGCGCCATCCCGCGCACCACCAGCGGCAAGCTGGCGCGCCGGGCCTGCCGCGCCCAATACCTGAGCGGCGGCCTGGGCGCACACTGACCCGGGCGGACGGCCCGAAAAACGGCCCCGGCCGCCGCGGCTGACTTAGTCTCCCTTTCGGAGGCAGGACAATGGTTCTCAAGGTTGCGGTGCCCGCTGACCTGATCGGCGGCGACGTGGAGGCCGGCTACGGAAAGGTGGCCGACGCCTTTCGCGCGAGTTTCCGCGACGGCGCGGAGGTGGGCGCGGCCGTCGCCGTCTACCGCGACGGGGTCAAGGTCGTCGACCTGTGGGGCGGCTACCGCAACGGGTTGGCGAAACAGCCGTGGCAGCCCGACACCATGGTCAACATGTTCTCCACGACCAAAGGTGTTGCCGCCCTGGTCGTGGCCGTCGCGGTTTCCCGCGGGCTCATCTCCTACGACGCCAAGGTCGCCGACTACTGGCCGGAGTTCGCGCAGGCGGGCAAGGGCGATGTGACCGTCCGCCAGCTCCTGGGGCACCAGGCCGGGGTCTGCGCGCTCAAGCCGAAGCCGACGCTGGCCGACGTAGCCGATCCGGCCAGGCTCTCGCCCATGCTGGCGGCCCAGGCACCGGCGTGGCGACCTGGTTCGCGGCACGGCTACCACGGGATCACGCTGGGCTGGTACGAATCCGAGCTGATCCGACGGACGGACCCGGCCGGCCGCACGCTGGGCCGTTTCATGGCCGACGAGATCGTCCGGCCGCTCGGGCTCGACCTCCACATCGGCCTGCCGGATTCGGTCGACCGCGAGCGGGTCGCGCACGTCCACCACTGGGTGCGCGCCGAATCGCTGCTGCACCTGAACGTGATGCCGCCCGGGTTCGTGGGCGCCTCGCTGAACCCCGTCGGACTGACGGCCCGCATGATCGCGGTGCCTCGCGGCGTCAACCCGTTCAACGGCGACTACAACCGCGAGGACGTTCGGGCGGTCGAGATCCCCTCCGCCAACGGCATCGGCACCGCCCGGGCGGTTGCGCGCATGTACGGCAGCGCGGCCACCGGGGGCGCCGAACTCGGCTTGGGCGGGGATACCGTCGAGGCGCTCGCGGCGCCGGCGCTCCCGCCCAGCCGGGGCATTCGCGACAAGGTGATGAACGTCGACGTGGCGTATTCCCTCGGTTTCTGTAAACCCGTGCCCCACTTCGAATTCGGATCGTCGGGCAGGGCTTTCGGAACTCCGGGCTTCGGTGGGTCATTCGGCTGCGCCGACCCGGACACCGGCGTCGGGTTCGCCTACGTGATGAACCGGCTGGGGTTTCACCTCTGGAGCGACCCGCGCGAACTCGCGTTGCGCCAGGCGCTGTTTCGCGACGTCCTCGGCGTGCGACCGCAGACGTGACGACGACAGTGATGGCATCCTGGCCGTGTGGGTTTGCTCATCCGGCTGGCGGAGCTGTTGATCGTGGTCCTGCCCCTGGTGGGTGCCGCCGTCGCCGTGGCCCGCTCGTTCGGCGCCAACCGGCGCCGGGCCGAGCCACCGCCGGTCGCCGACCGGCCGGAGACGCCACCGGACACCGGCGACAACCACGTCGCCCAGTGGCGGTCGCTGCGCCGCGTCCTCGAAGAGCACAGCCGCACCGACACGCGATGGCTCGACTATGAACTCGACGTCGCCAAGCTCCTGGATTTCCCGCTCATGACCGATATGCGCGATCCGTTGACGGTCGCGTTCCACAAAGCCAAGCTGCGGGCCGATTTCCTGCGCCCCGGCAAAGCCGAAGATCTCCTCGACGATCGGGAGGCCGCCGCGCAATACCGGACCGCCGTCGAGGATTACGTGACCGCCTTCAACACCGCGGAGACGGAAGCGATGCGCAGGCGGCGCAGCGACTTCTCCCGCGCCGACCAGCAGCGAATTGCGCGCGCGCAGAACCTGCTGCGGGTCGCGTCGGACTCCGCCGCGGCACCGCAGGAACGCCGGCGCGCCTACGAGTTGGCGCGTCAGGAACTCGAAGGACTCGTCGTGTTGCCGGCCACCACCCAAGCTGGCATCGAACGCAGGGTCTTCGGGGAGCTGGAGGGATGACCACGGTGCCCGGCCCGCCGGTCGCCGAGCCCGGCGGCAGCCAACCCGTCGCGGGATTCGCGGTCACACCACCGCCGCTTCGCGGCCCCGTCACGTTCGACCAGCGGTGGCGGGACCTGACGTTCATCCACTGGCCGGTCCGGCCCGCCACCGTCGAAACGATGTATCCGCCCGGCACCCGCCCCGACGTCTTCGCCGACGGGATGACCTACGTCGGGCTGGTTCCGTTCGTCATGGACAGCACCAAAGTCGGCTCCTCCCTTCCGCTTCCGTACTTCGGCCGCTTCCCGGAGACCAACGTACGGCTCTATTCCGTCGACGACTCCGGCCGGCACGGGGTGCTGTTCCGGTCGCTGGAAACGACGCGGCTGGCGGTCGTCCCGGTCGTCCGGGCCGGCCTCGGCGTGCCCTACACCTGGGCGAGGATGCGGACAAGCCGGCGCGGCGACCGCGTCACGTACCACAGCGTGCGCCGATGGCCGCGGCGCGGACTGCGCAGCCGCGTCGAGGTCACCGTCGGCGCCCCGGTGGACCCGACGCCGCTCGAGGTCTGGCTCACCGCCCGGTGGGGCGCACACACCCGCTGGGCCGGGCGAACCTGGTGGGTACCTAACGAACACGAACCCTGGCCGTTGTGCGCCGCCGAGGTCGTCGAGCTGGACGACGAGCTGGTGGCGGCCAGCATGGTGCGGCCCGCCGGCGAGCGCTTGCGCGCGCTGTTCTCGCCGGGTGTGCGAACCCGTTTCGGCCGCCGCGTCGTCGTCGCGTGACCTACGGGCAGGTGTACCCGCCGTCGATCACGAGGTCGGATCCGGTCATGTAGCTGGAGGCCTCGCCGGCCAGGTAAACGTAGAGGCCGGTGAGTTCCTCGGGGCGGCCGATCCGCCCGAGCGGAATCTTCGGCTCCCACAGCCGGTGATATTCCGTCATCGGCTCCACGAGCTCGGTGAGGATGTAGCCCGGGCTGACGCTGTTGACCCGGATGTTGTGCGGCGCCAACTCCACAGCCATCGCCTTGGTCAGGTGAATCACCGCCGCCTTCGACGTGCAGTAGTGGCCGACCTGCTGCGGGATGTTGATGATGTGGCCCGACATCGAGGCCGTGGTGATGATGCTGCCGCCCAGACCCTGTCGGACCATCGCCCTGGCGGCCGCCTGGGCAGTGAGGAAAACGCCGGTGACATTGGTGCTTTGGATGCGTTCGAACTCTTCCGGGGACATCTCCAGCACCGGTGTCACGGTGATGATGCCGGCGTTGCAGACGGCGACGTCGATCCCGCCCAGCTCCGCGGTCACCCGGTCCAGCAGCGCGGTCACCTGGTCGGGCCGGGTCACGTCGCAGGGGATGGGCACCACCCTGCCCTCGCCGTCCGCGGCGATCTCGCGGGCGACCTGTTCCAAAGCGTCGGCACGCCGCGCGGCGATGGCCACGTCGGCGCCGGCCTGCAGATAGGCCTGCGCCACTTTCTTGCCGATGCCGCTGGACGCCCCCGTCACCAACGCCCGTTTGCCGCGGAGATCAAACAACTTCAAGACGTTCATGCGAGATCCCTATCCAGACGAGCGACCTAGAACCGAAACAAGTTCTAGTGTGTCCGCCATGGGCAAATTCACCAGGGCAGAAATCGAGCAAGCGGTCGAGAACTACACGCGGGTGGTGGAGGGGTGCAGCGCCTCGGGCGACTGGCGACCCTTCGCCGATCTCTTCACCGAGGATGTCGTCTACACCGAACATCACTACGGAGTGTTTCACGGCCGCGAGGCGGTGCGGGACTGGATCGTGGCCGTCATGGCGCCGTTCCCGCACATGCGATTTCCGTCCGACTGGACTGCCTACGACGAGGAGAACGACGCCGTCGTGGTGATGATCAAGAACCTGCTCGACCACCCGACGGATCCGAATGGTGAGCCGTTCTGGTTCCCGAACTGGACGCGGCTGGTCTACGCCGGAAACGGCCTGTTCTCCAGCGAGGAGGACATCTACAACCCGAACCGGGACGCGCCCGGCGTGGTGACGGCTTGGCTGCAGGCCGGGGGACAGCTCGCGTCAGACGAGATCCTCCAGCCAGGCTAGTGGCGGCCCGTCCCCCGCGAAGCCGGGGGACGTGTCGCCACCATCGGACTAACTCGTCACCGGCTGTCGCACCCGCCGCCGCGACCGAACGGCCGCCAGTGCCTGCTCCCACGCCAGCATCGTGGCGGCCTTCATGTTGGCCGGCTTCACACTCTCCCGGGACAGCAGCGCGGTGGCCGCCGCCTTGGTGGTCGCCGACGCCTTCGACAGATGGCCGGAGTCGAACGGCGGCTGCGGGTCGTATTCGATCGCCAGCTGGATCGCCTTGGCGCGGCCCTCGCCGCCGATCTCGGCGGCGAGCCACAGCGCCAGGTCGAGTCCCGCCGACACTCCCGCACACGTGACGACGTTGCCCTGGTGCACGATCCGTTCGTCGCCCACTGGCACCGCACCGAACGCCTTCAACGCCGGGACGGTCAGCCAGTGCGACGTCGCGCGGCGGCCCTCGAGGAGGCCGGCGGCCGCCAGGATGACCGACCCCGAGCACACCGACGTCATCCACGCAGCGCTTCGGTGCGCCCTGCGCAGCCAGTCCAGCAACGCCTCATCGCGCGCATGCACCGGTGTCGACGGACCACCCGGCACGAGAACCACGTCGGGCGAAGGGGTTTCGGCCAGGGAGTGGGTGGCCCCGATGACCAGCACACCGGAGTCGGCGGTGATCGGCCCCGCCTCGTGCCAGACGAACCGCACTTCGGCGTCCGGCAGGTTGCGCAGCACCTCGTACGGGCCGATCATGTCGAGCGCGGTGAAGCCCGGATAGGTCACAATCGCGATTTGGGTCATGGGTGTCGTCCTTTCCTTTCAGGCGAAGGCCTTGCGGTATTGGTCCGGCGGAATGCCGACCCGGCGAAGGAAGTTGCGCCGCATGGTTTCCGCGGTGCCGAACCCGCAGCGGGTGGCGATCGCGACGACGGTGTCGTCGGTCTCCTCCAACTGCCGGCGCGCGGCTTCGGTGCGAATCCGCTCGACGTACTGGCCGGGCGCCTCGCCGACCTCGGCGGTGAACACGCGGGTGAAGTGCCGGGGGCTCATCGCCGCGCGACGGGCCAGCTCGTCGATGCTGTGCTCGCCGCCAGGCTCGGCCTCGATGGCCTCCTGCACGGTGCGGATCGAATTGCGTTTGGCCCGCGGCATCCATACCGGCGCCGCGAACTGCGTCTGCCCGCCGGGACGGCGCAGATACAGCACCAGCCAGCGCGCGACGGTCTGCGCGACCTCGGTGCCATGGTCGTCCTCCACCAGCGAGAGCGCCAGGTCGATGCCCGCGGTGACACCCGCTGCGGTCCACACGGTTTCCGAGCTGCGGACGAAGATCGGATCGGCGTCCACGTCGATCGCGGGGAACTCGCGGGCCAGCCGACCGGCGAAGGCCCAGTGCGTGGTCACCCGCTGCCCGTCCAGAAGCCCGGCCTCGGCCGCCAGGAACGCGCCCGTGCAGACCGTGACCACGCGGCGGGCGGTCGCGGCGACGGCTTTGATCCAGCCGATCAGCTCGGCGTCCGACCGCGCGGCGTCGACACCGCCGCCGCCGGGCAGCACCACCGTGTCGACGGGTTCGCCCGGGTCCGGCAGCGGCGCCGCGACGAAGGCCAGTCCCGTCGGGGTGGTGACGGCTTGACCGTCGATGGAGGCCAGTGCGACCTCGTACCCGCCCCCGGTGAGCAGCGACGCGCCGGTGAAGACCTCGTGCGGTCCCACCACGTCGAGCGCCTGTACGCCGGGAAAACCGGCGATGACCACCTTGCGAGTCATGCATCTAAGTGTTCGGCACACCCCGGGATGTCGTCTACGCCGCGCACCCCACCAATTAGGACACGGGACCTGACCCGTCGGGTCCGCGGCGGGCTTGGCAGACTGTGCGACATGGCACAGATAACGTTGCGTGGAAACCCGATCAACACCGTCGGCGAGCTGCCTACCGTCGGATCCCCGGCGCCGGCCTTCAACCTGACGGGCGGCGACCTGGCGGAGGTCAGTAGCGACCAGCTCGGCGGTAAGGCCTTGGTGCTCAACATCTTCCCGTCTGTGGACACCCCGGTCTGCGCGACCAGCGTCCGGACCTTCAACGAGCGCGCGGCCGCCAGCGGCGCCACGGTGGTGTGCGTGTCCAAAGACCTGCCGTTCGCGTTCGCCCGGTTCTGTGGGGCGGAGGGCATCGACAACGTGAAGACGGGTTCGGCGTTCCGCAGCAGCTTCGGCGAGGACTACGGCGTCACCATCAACGACGGCCCGATGGCCGGCCTGCTGGCGCGGGCCATCGTGGTGGTCGGCCCCGACGGCAAGGTCACCTACACCGAGTTGGTCCCGGAGATCGCCCAGGAGCCGGACTACGACGCGGCGCTGGCCGCGGCGGGCTGACCCAGCTAAGCCGTTCAGCGGCGGCCGTCCGCACCACTCGCCTGTTTGCGACGTGCTGACGTTCGCCGCGTTGAGCTGTCCCATCGTGCGGCTTCCGTGTTAGCCTGGCCGTTCCGCCGGACGGGCGGTGGAACGCTCGGCGGCAAAGGAGTACCGGCGGTGAATGGCGGCAAGTTCGGTGTTATCGCTGGGGTGCTGGTGGGCGTGGTGAGCCTGCAGCTCACCGGGTGCGGCACGAAAACGACGGTGAAACCCGACGGCGCGGCAAAATCCGTCGTCGACGTCGTCTCGAGCCAAACCGGATTCCACCCGGCCGACGTGAACTGTCCGTCGGGCGTCGAAGCCAAGGTCGGCCAGGAGTTCGACTGCCACTTCACCGGCCCGGAGGGCAAGCCCTACACCGCGCACATGCGCATCACCAAAGTCGAGGGCGAACAAGTCGTCTTCGACGTCAGGAGCCGCCCGAGCTAGGCCCCGGCTGCCCCAGCCGGCCCGCGGTGTCCGCCAGCACTTCGCGACACCCCACCCACATCCGCTCGATGATGTCGGCGGCCGGGGGGAGGTCCGAAATCCGTCCGGCGACCTGACCGGTGTTGGCGACACTGGCGTCCATGTCGCCGTCGAAGTAGAGCCGCTGCACCCGCTGCAGCGCCGCGGCGCCCTCGCCGGAAGACGTTGCGGCGTCGAGCCTCTCGGCGGCCGCCGTCCGGATGACGCGCATCATGCGTTTGCCGTCGAGGGGTAGTAGCACGGTGGCCGTCTCGTCGGCCGCGACGACCGCCCGCTTGAGGTTGGTGTGCACCGGGGAATCCGCCGAGGCGAGCAGCCGGGTGCCCATCTGCACGCCTTCGGCGCCCAGAACGAACGCGGCGGCCATCGAACGTGCGTCGCAGATCCCGCCCGCGGCCACGATCGGCACGTCGACGTGCGCCGCGACCAAAGGCAGCAGCACCATCGTCGACGCGCCGAATCGGTTCTTGAACCCGCCGCCCTCGACACCCTCGACCACCAGCCCGTCCACTCCGGCGTCGACGGCCTTGCGCGCCGCCGCGAGGGTGCCCACCACATGGAAGACGGTGATGCCGGCATCGTGGAGCCGGCCGGTGAACAGTCCCGGATCGCCCGCGGACGTGGTGACGAAGCGAATGTCGTTGTCCACCAGCAGATCCACGGTGGCCGGGTCGCGGTTCATGATCAGCGCGATGTTCGCGCCCACCGGCCGGTCGGTGAGGTCGCGCACGCGCCGCAGATCGGCTCGGCCCTGCTCGGAGGTGGTCTCGATGATGCCCAGCGCCCCGGCGTTGGACACCGCCGCGGCCAGCCGGGCGCCCGCGATGTACGTCATCGGCGCCTGGATGATCGGGATGTCGATCCGCGCCAACCCGCAGACCCGATTGGTCGTCGTGTTCATGTTCCCCTCGGCTCGATGAGGTCACGGAAGCCGGCGGCGGGGTGCACGGACGCACCCAGGCTCAGCACGCGTTCGCTCAGCCCCTTGTCCGACGTCACCACGCGTACGTCGCGCGGACGGGGGTCGGCGCGGAGGCGACGGACGATTTCGTCGTCGGCCGAGTTGGCGGCCGCCCTGGGCGCGTAGGCGATCTCGACCACGGATGCGGGGGTGGCCGTCGAGGGCGGCCGCTCGAACACGACCGTCACGTCGTCTCCCTGGGCGGCGGCCCAGCGGTCGAGTCTGTCGACCAACGCGGCCATGGCGCGGGCGCGGTCCTTCCACCAATCGTCCGGGCGGCTCCCGATCACGTTCATCCCGTCCACGATCCACCGCACGCTCCCTACGCTAGGGCGACCGATCGCGCGCGCTCGCGCTCACCCGCGAATTTCATTCTTTTCGACTCTGAGCGGTTGGTACGGTCACCAGGTGATGCCGTCGCGACGATGGGACAGGTGAATGACCTCGATAGCCGACACCGATGACCGGGTCGTCTCACTGGCCCGCGGCATGCGCGAGCTGGTGCTCGCCGAGGCCGCCGAATCCGAACGGGCGCGCACGCTGACCCCGGCGATCGTCGACGAGATGTGGGCGACCGGGCTGATGTCCGCGTTCAACCCGGCCGAGGCCGGCGGGGTCGAGCCCTCGTTCACCGAAATGATCGAGACGTGGATCGAAATGGCTTGGCAGGACGGCTCTTTCGGTTGGGTGGGCATCGCCAACCTGCCATCCTCGTTCGCCGCGGCAGCATACCTGCCAGACGAGGGCTTCGCCGAGGTGTTCACCGCACACGACAACCGTGTCACGATGGGCGGCCAGTTCTTTCCCAACGGGCAAGGGGCCGCCGTCGACGGCGGCTACCTGGTGAGCGGGTCGTGGAATTTCGGCTCGGGCATCGGGCACTCCCAGTACGTCGCCGCCGGGTTCCTCCCGATGGACGACGGCGAAATGCGCTGGATCAGTGAGGGCTTCCCCGAGATGCGGGTCGCGGTGATTCCCCGGGATCAGATCAGCTTCAACGACGGCTGGTTCGTGCAGGGACTCAAGGGGACTGGCTCATACGACTACAGCGCCCAAGAGGTGTTCGTCCCGGCGAGCCGCACCTTCGAGCTCTTCGTGCGTCAGCCGTACCGGGGGGCTTCGCCGGCCACCCGGATGGGGCTGATGCCGGTCACCGCAGCCGGTCACGCGTCCTGGGCGCTCGGCGTCGCCAAGAGCATGCTGGACGACGTTCAGGAACTGGCGGCGACGAAGTTCCGGATGAGCGACATGGCGTCGTTGGCCAGCCGCCCGACCTTCCAGAAAGGGCTGGCGCACCATCGCGCGGCCTGGCGCGCCGCGCGTCTGCTGGTGCTCGACGCGTTCACCACCGCCGAGGCCGCGGTCGCGGCGGGGGAGGACCTGACGCCCACCCTGCGCGCGGACATGCGGGTGGCGGCGGTCTTCGCGACCGACACGGCCCGCGGCTGCGCCGAGTGGGCGCACCTGGTCGCGGGCACCAGTTCGATCCGGGAGGGCAGCCGGCTCGAGCGGGCCTTCCGCGACATCTACACCGGCACGCAGCACGCCTTCATCAGCGAGAAGGTCGCCATCGACGTCGCGCAGATCTGGCTCGGCATCATCGAGGACCAGCCGGGGTTGTGACCCGCTGAGGTCCCGCCTACACCAGGCGTTCGCCCGGCTCGTCGCGCCGGCCGTCGTCCTCGGCGCCGGTCTGCGACGAGGCCAGACCCGGTCCGGCGGTGCTACCGGCCGACGCGCCCTGAGCCACCGAGCCGAGCGAACTCAGCGGGGCCGCGCCCGCGCCCAGCAAAGTCGACGCGGCGTTGGTCGCGCCGGGCATCGCCGCCACCGGGCTCGGCGTCACCGGCGGGGTGGTCGGCACCGTCGGTGACGGGTTGGCAACCGGCACTCCGGCGACCGGGCTGGCCAGCGGCGGCGTGCGGGGGACCGGGCCGCCGGCGACCGGCGCCTCTGCGCCCAGCAGTCCGCCGCCGGTCGGGCCGACGAAGGTCTGGCCGGCGATGCGGGCTCCGCTGACGTCCAACGCACCGGCCGCCTCGACGTCGACCTGGGTGTACATCCGGGCGATGTCGGTCAGGGCCACGCCGGTGCGGGCGACCTCCTCCTGAGCCGCGGTGTTCAACGTCAGCATCGCGGCGCCCTCCGCGGCGAACGCCGCGGCCGCAAGCGCCGAAACCTCGTCGGCCCCGGCGGGGACCAGCGCGGTCACCGGCGCCGACGCCGTCGCGCCGGAAGTCAAACCGCGGGTCGCGATGTCGACGACGTGCAACCCGATGGCACCGGCGGCCGGGTCATGGGACATCGATTCCATGTGCGTACTGCTCCTGTGCGGGCGTTCAGCGCCGGTACGTCAAAGGACCAGCTGAGCCGGGCGATGCAACAAGTCTAAGGGCGCCGGCGGGGTGCTGCCCACACTTTTCATCGGCCCGGCGATGGCCCCCATCCCGATGAACCCTGAAAGCCCGGGCGTTGTCGCAACGTCGCCTACTATCAGCGCATGCGCGGTTCGAAGATCCTGATCACCGGCCCGACCGGACAAATCGCAACCCCCATTGCGCGGGCGCTGGCGGTCGACAACGAGGTGTGGGGCATCGCCCGCTTCACCGACCCGGCCGCACGCGAAGGCCTGGAGAAAGCGGGCGTTCACTGCCAGACGGTCAACTTGGCCGCCGGCGACTTCACAGCTCTGCCAAGCGATTTCGAGTACGTCCTGAACCTCGCGGTGGCCAAGAGCGGGAACTGGGACAAGGATCTCGCGGCCAACGCGGAATCGGTCGGGCTGCTGATGGCGCACTGCCGCGGCGCGAAGGCCTTCCTGCACTGTTCCTCCGCCGCCGTCTACGACCCGCCGGACGACCTTCCCCGAAGCGAAAGCTCCGCCCTGGGCGACAACCACAAGTGCCTGTTTCCCACCTATTCCATCTCCAAGATCGCCGGGGAGGTCGTCGCCCGGTCTACGGCGCGGGTTCTTGGGTTGCCCACCACCATCGCCCGGCTCAACGTTCCCTATGGCGACAACGGCGGGTGGCCGTTCTACCACATGGAGATGATGCTGGCGGGCATCCCGATCCCGGTCCCCCCTGGTGAATCGGCGCAGTACAACCCTATTCACGAGGACGACATCATCGCGACCATCCCGAAGTTGCTCGAGGTGGCGTCGGTCCCGGCCACGACGGTCAACTGGTGTGGCGACCAGACGGTCAGCATTCAACAGTGGTGTGGCCACCTGGGCTCACTGGTCGGCAAGGAGCCGGTATTCGAGGTGAGCGCGCAGGCGCTGCGCGGCAATCCCACCACCAGTGACCGGATGCACGAACTCATCGGGGGCACGACGGTCGACTGGCGGGACGGGCTGCGCCGCATGGCCGCCAAGTTCCATCCGGAGTTGGTCGGCGCTTAGGGGCGGACAGGTGCGCCCAGGATCCGACCACGCGCGGCTGCGGACGCTCGCGCTGCTCAGGCGCGTCCGTGACCGGATCGACAGGGAGTACGCGCGCCCGCTCGACGTGGAGGCGCTCGCCCGCGAGGTGCACATGTCCGCCGGCCACCTGAGCCGCGAATTCCGCCGGGCTTACGGCGAGTCGCCGTACTCCTATCTGATGACCCGTCGCATCGAGCGCGCGATGGCGCTGCTGCGCCGCGGCGACCTGAGCGTCACCGACGTGTGCTTCGCCGTCGGTTGCTCCTCGCTCGGCACCTTCAGCACGCGCTTCACCGAATTGGTCGGCGTGCCGCCGAGCACCTACCGGCGCCGGGCGGTGGACGCGCTGGCCGGAATGCCGCCGTGCGTGGCCAGACAGGTGACCAGACCGGTCAGGAATCGAGAAGCACCGGTCACTGGGCCGCACCTAGCCTGACCCCATGGACATCACGATTCACTCGAGCTTCCTGCCGCACGACGACCCGGAATCCTCGCTCGCTTTCTATCGCGACACGCTCGGCTTCGAGGTCCGCCTCGACGTCGGCAAGGGCAAGATGCGCTGGATCACCGTGGGCCCCCCGAACCAGCCCGACACTTCGATCGTCCTGAACCCACCGGCCGCCAACCCGGGCATCACCGAAGACGAACGGCGCACGATCGCCGAGATGATGGCCAAGGGCAGCTACGCCACGTTGCTGTTGGCCACCAATGACCTCGACCGCACCTTCGAACGGTTGCAGGCCGACGACGTCGACATCGTCCAGGAGCCGACAGACCAACCGTACGGACTCCGTGACTGCGCGGTGCGCGACCCCGCCGGCAACTTGATCCGTATCCAACAACTGCGCTAGCCGCCGGATACCGACTTCGCCTCGACGCGGGAAAGCCCCGAACCGCATCAGGATTCGGGGCTTTCCTCAGCTCACGGCTGCGGTCATGATCCCTTGGAGTAGCGGGTCAGGAACCCGAAGGCCGCCACCGCCGAGACCGTGCCGATCACGCCCCACAGCACCAGTTGGAAGACCATCGACCCGAAGAGCCAGCCGAACGTCATCCCGATGTAGAGGGCCCAGATGAGCCGGTACGCGCTCCATAGCGCGACCGCGCCGGCGCTGAGTCCGATGTAGAGGCTGCGCTGCCGGTCGACCCGATTGATCTGGTCTTCGATGCTGGCCGGGACGATCTTCATTTCTGACTTCCTTTCGTGAGGCGGCGCCGGAGTGGCGTCGTCGTTGCGTCAAGTACAAATCGCGGCGCGGGCTACCGATCCCAACGTTGTCCGCACGACGGAGGCACGGGCGCACGCCCATCTCGTGGTGAAAGACGAGGGCGGGTCGGCGTCGCGCTCGGGCGGACCCGCCGTGCGGCACCATGGCGTAGGTGGGTCGATGCGGTCAGGGCACGCGCCGGCCCCTGCGCTACCGGCATCGGACGTGGTGCCGTCGCGACGCCAAAAGGAGATCGACCAGATGATGAACCCGATCAAGATCGCCGCGCAGGTGGCCGAATCGCTGCTGGCGGTCGGTGGTGTGCGGGTCGGCCTCGAGGAGCCGGCGTACACACATAAACGGATCACCGACACCGTCGAGATACGGCGCTACGGTCCGCGGATTGCCGCCGAGACGATCGTCGACGCCGACGAGAACCGCGCTCGCGACGTCGGGTTCCGGCGGCTGGCGGGCTACATATTCGGCGGCAATCGGGACAATTCATCGATCTCGATGACCGCGCCCGTCAGCCAGCAGTCGAGCCCGCGCGGCCGGCAGATCGCGATGACCGCGCCCGTCGTCCAGTCCGCCGGCGACGAGGCCGGCTGGGCGATCCGCTTTTTCATGCCCGCGAAGTGGACGATGGAGACGCTGCCCGCGCCCGACGACGATCAGGTCCGGCTCGTCACGGTGCCGCCCGCGACCGTGGCGGTGCTGCGATTCACCGGCGACCGGAGCCCCAAGGCAGTCGCCTCCCGCACCGCGGAACTCCTGAAGATATTGCAAGACAAGGGGATTGAGCCCACCGGAGACGCGGAAGCCTGGTTCTACGACCCGCCCTGGACGGTGCCGCTGCGGCGCCGTAACGAGATCGCAATCCCCATCGACGCGGCCTCGGCGCCGTGGTAGCCGGGCTGCTGGCCGGCGCATTGCCCAGCGATTACGGCTTCGCGTGATGGGAGATGACCACAAGAAGGTGGACGCGCGGCTGCTCACCGGTGTTTCCGAGACGGCGCTGCTGACGCTCTACGGAAGGGCACACCAGGCGGCGCGCCCCGACGCGATCATCGACGATCCGATGGCAGTCAAGCTCGTCGATTCCATCGACTTCGACTTCGAGAAGTTCGGCCGCCGCGGCCAGGAGATGGCGCTGCGCTCGCTGGCCGTTGACCGATGCGCAATCGACTACCTCACCGCCCACCCCCGGGCCACCGTAGTCGCGCTCGCGGAGGGCTTCCAGACGTCCTTCTGGCGCTTGGACCGCGCGCTGCCCGACCCGCAATTCAGTTGGGTCTCGGTGGATTTGCCTCCGGTCGTCGAACTTCGTCAGCGGCTGCTGCCGCATCCGCCGCGAATGACCTATCTCGCCCAATCCGCCCTCGACTACACCTGGATCGACGAGGTCGACGCCCGCGACGGCGTGTTCATCACCGCCGAAGGCCTGTTGATGTACCTGCAGCCCGACGCGGCGCTGGGGCTCATTTCCCAGTGCGCCAAGAGCTTCCCCGGCGGCCAGATGTTCTTCGACCTACCGCCAACGGTGGTCAAGAAGGTCGCACGAAAGGGGCTGCGCTCCTCCAAGCGCTACCGGGTGCCACCGATGCCGTTCAGCCTGTCGGTGCGTCAACTTGCGCAGCTGGCGCGCACGACGCCCGGAATCCGCGCGGTGCACGACGTACCGATGCCCGCGGGGCGGGGGGTGTTCTTCGGGACGCTGTACCCCGCGCTCTGGCGGTTCCCGCCCGCGAAGCCCTACCGCGGGGTCTACGCCCTCCTGGAATTCGGCTGAAATCAGCCGATCTTGACCACCAGCTTGCCGACGTTCTTGCCGTCGAACAGCATGTTGATCGCCGTCGGCAGCTGCTCGAACCCCTCGACGACGGTCTCGAGCGGCGTGAGCTTTCCCGCTTCGATCAGGCCGGCGATCTCGCCGATCGCTTCGGCCGCGCGCCCGAAGTGGTCGAGGACGATGAAGCCCTGGACGGTGGCCCGCTGGATGAGCAGGTTCCCGAACGCGCGCGGACCGGGCGGGGGGTCTTCGGCGTTGTAGCCGGAGATCAGGCCGCAGAGCGCGACACGGGCGCCGATGTTGAGGCGCGCGAAGATGGCGTCCATCAGGTCGCCCCCGACATTCTCGAAGTCGACATCGATGCCGTTGGGTGTCGCCGCGGCCAGTTGGGCGGCCCAATCGTCGGCGCGGTGGTCGACCGCCGCGTCGAAGCCCAGCTGATCGGTGAGCAGCGCACACTTCTCGGGACCACCGGCGATCCCGACGACACGGGCGCCCGCCGCCTTGGCCAGTTGCCCGGCGACCGAGCCCACCGCGCCGGCCGCCGCCGAGACGACGACGGTCTCGCCGGGCCGGGGCTTGCCGATGTCGCGGATCCCGATCCACGCGGTGAGCCCGGTCATCCCGAGCGCCCCCAGGTAGGCGCTCGGCGAGATGCCGGGTGCCACCTCCACCGGGTTCACCATCGCCGTGTCCGTGAGCACCGCGTACTCCTGCCAGCCGAGGAGCCCTTGCACCTGCTGCCCGACCGCGTAGGAGGGGCTCTTGGACGCGACCACCTCGCCGATCCCGGCGGCGCGCATGACCTCGCCGAGCCCGACCGGGGGCAGGTAGGTCGGGGTGTCGTTGATCCACATCCGGTTCGTCGGGTCGAGCGAGATCCAGCCGACGCGCACCAGCGCCTCCCCGTCGTTGAGCTCGGGGATCGCCTCTTCGGTCAATTCGAAAGTGTTGGGGCCGATGCGGCCCGTGGGGCGTTCGCGGAGCAGGAAACGACGGTTTCGATCGGTCATATGCGCACCGTACCCTTCAACAAGAGCCCGCCGAACGAAAGGTTTTGCGCGGTGAACGTGATGTCGCGAATCGTCGTTGTCCCCGTCGTCGCGCTGCCGATCGCGGTCCTCTCGCTGTCCGCGACGGCCGCCGCCGACCCGCCGCCCACCCAGCAGATCACCGTCGTGGCCGTCGGCCCCGATGGCCAGCCGATCAACGGTTACCGGGTCGCGTCCGGACCGGGCAATGTCGGCGAGGCCAGCGACTGCAGCACGGCGTCGCCGTCCGCCGTGGCCGACAACGTCTACTCCTGCTCGCCGAGCGCGGCGGGCGCCGGCACCTGCTGGCCGTCGACGGCCGGATCGCTGCTGTGCGTAGATAATCCCTGGGACAAGAGCATGCATCGCGTGACGTATGACCGTCCGCTTCCGCCCGTGACCGCGCCCGCAACCCCGGACCCGTTTGCGCTGACGCTCGACGATGGCACCCGTTGCCGGCTACGAAACGGCGGGGCCTGGGGTTGGCGCGCCGACGGCTACGAGGGCGCCTACTGGTGCGGTGACCCACATGCCAACCTTTCGGTGCTGTGGCTGCCCAGCCAGGGCGCCGGAAGCTGCATCGACCGCTCGTCGGCGACGTGGACCGTCAAGGTCGGTCAGCTCGGCACGGGGGAGGCCGCCCTGCCGCCGCCCCAAACCCGGACGGTGGCGGAAGCGTGGTTCGCGGGGGGCAAGGCCGGTCAATAGGCTGGCGCGGCTGCTGCTATAACGCAGGTATGTCCACCCCCAGGCACACGATCACCCACGTCTCGGACACGGCCCGCTGGACCGCGCTGCACCGGGCGACCGAATCGGCCCGCCGCGACGCGCTGTTCAACGACCCACTCGCCGAGCGCCTCGCCGGCGAACACGGCCGTGAGATCGTCGCCGACGTCCCGCGGTCGAGCCGCAACGGATGGTGGCTGGTCGCGCGCACGAAGATCATCGACGACACCATCGCCCAAGCGATCGCCGAGGGCTGCGACCGCGTGCTGAACCTGGCCGCGGGCCTGGATACCCGGCCGTACCGGTTGCAGCTTCCGCCGGAGTTGACGTGGGTGGAGGCGGACCTGCCCAGGCTGCTCGAGGAGAAAACGCAGTCGCTCGCCGACCAGACACCGCACTGCCGGCTGACCCGGGTTGCCGTCGACCTGGCCGAACCGCAGGCCCGCGCTGCCTTCCTTGACGACGCCCTGCGTGGCGCGACCAAAGCGCTGGTGCTGACCGAGGGATTGTTGATGTATCTGGATACCAGCGACGTCGTCGCGCTCTCCGCGGCGCTCAAGCGGCCCGAGGTGGCCTGGTGGATGCTTGATTTCGGCGGCCCCGGCTTGAAGAAGATGATGAACGAGAAGATGGCCGGCATGCGCCAAAACGCACCGTTCAAGTTCGCACCGGAGAACGGGTTGGCGTTCTTCGAGGACCTCGGCTGGCGCGTCGCACAGGCGCAGTCGCTCTTTGTCGCCGCGAACCGGTTCCGTCGGTTACCGATTTTCATGCGGCCGCTCGCTTGGTTGCCCCAGCCGGATCCGCGTCATCCCGGTAGCAGGCCCTGGAGCGCGACGGTGCTGCTCACCCCGTGAGCTACCAGACGCGCATCCAGTCCACGAGCATGTCAGCGGGATAGGACCCTGGCCCTGGGTCGCCGCCACCGGAACCCGCCACCGCGAGGTTGAACACCGGATAGACCGTGTAGCCGGGCGCGTTGAACGGCCAATCCGGCAGCGAGCTGGCCGGCACGTCGAAGTAGGGCTGCGCGCCGTCGGCATAGTCCTTCCAGAACCGGATGCCCGCCTCGTCCCACTGGGTTCGCCAGGTGTGCCAGCCGCTGTCCATCGCGATGTTGTGGGTCTTCCACTCTCCGCCGTTGGCTTTGGCGTGGACGGTGGTGGCGGAGGGCCAGCTGCCGTTGCCGTACCACTCCATGACGTCGATCTCGCCCTGGTCGTCGTTGCCCAGCCAATAAGCCGGCCAGGCGCCAGCGGTCAGGCAGTTCAGCTTGATGCGGGCCTCCCAGGTGTGGCCGACCCCGCCCCGCCAGAGGCTTTGAACCTTGCCGCTGTAGTAGGTGGGTCCGTCCTTCGCCGCCCGGAGCACCAGGTTGGAGTTGCCGTCGAGGAAGACGTTGCGGCGATCGTCGCGGTACTGCCCGATGCGATCGGGCTGCTCCCAGTACGTCGGGTCCTTGATCGTCTCGCGGGCCTTGGCCACGGTCCACTTCGAGGCGTCGGGCGCCGAGCCGGCGGGACCGTCGAATTCGTCCTGGAAAATGTAGGTGCCGGTTTGGCCGCTGGGCGCTTCGGGAGCGGGTGGGCGATCCGCCGGCAGGCCCCGTCCCGAGGGACGGGCCCGGGCCTCCGGCGCAGGCAGCGCCGCTGCCAGCACGCCGATCCCGGTCGTCAACATCATGCGGCGGCGATCCATCTTGGGCATACGCAAGGGACCATAGCAGCCGCCGGCCCGGGGGCCGAAGCCGGAATTGTTGTCGGTGGCTGCCGCTAACGTTTCGGATCGCAGGCGGGCCAGCGCGGACGTCGGCGTGAAGCGGCTGATGGATTAATCAAAATTCACGGCCAATTCTCAACTTTGTGGGTGGTTTGGTCTCAGGATCGTCCGGGCATTCTGGATCACAAGCCGATAACCACAAGTCGTAGAGCTTTTGCGGGTTGCGCTGAGAGGAGTTAACGATCGTGGCTAATACAACGGGAGCGACGGTTATTTTCCTTCAGTCCCATCCGCGATGGACTGCGGCCCAGCGGCACGAGCGCGAGCGCAGCGAGGCGATGCGCCGCCACCCCGCTTTCCACGCCCGTCAGCGCGCCGCGGTATCCGGCGGCGAGGTGGTCCCGCTCGTCCGCGACTTCAAGCTGTACTCGAGCACAAACACTTCGGCCTGAGAATTTCCGGGCGCAAATTGCGCCAAAGGTGGCAAGCGGTCTTACTCGCCCGGCCGAGCTAATCGCCCCGCAAAAACGATCCGATAACTCTGCGCGTCCGGCACGCCGACCATCGGGCCCCTCGCGGGCCCCACCCTCCTGACCTTTCGCATTGCAACCGTCGCCTTTCGCGCTACAAAGCGAAGTCGGTCGCGAAAAGCGATGGGCAACAATTGCTTTCCTGACTGCCGACGCGCCGGCGCGGAGCCCCGCCTGAGGGGTCAGAGCTTGCCGGCGACGAAGTCGGCGGCCTGGTTGGCCATCCCGGCGTCGATGTAGGCACCGGCCAGGTGCTGGGGCCAGTTGGCTTTCCAGGTGTTCGGGTCGGCCGGGTTACAGATGGGATCGGCACCGTGGCACAACTCGATGGTCCGGTCGTTGTAGACCGGGCTGAAGTTCGTGATCGGGCCCACCCACTGGCTGCCGTTGCCGAACAACGCCACGGCGGCGATGTGCTGGTCGGCGCCCGACGGCAGAGGGCTGTCGAAGCCGAACGCGCCGATGGGGGCGGCAAGCACAACGTCTGTCACCGCCGCGCCCAGCGAGTAGCCTCCCAGCACCAGCCTGGTGTTCGGGCAGCTGGTGATCATGTCCTGCACGTGGCGGCTCATGTCGTTGGCGCCCTGAGCGACCTCGGTGTCGGCGGGGTAATTGACGGCATAGACGCCGATGTTCTTGTTGACCTTGGACCGGAGCGCACTGATGAAGGCGTTGCCCAGCGCGCCCGCTCCGGGCGATTCCATCCGGCCGCGGGCGAACACCACCTGCACCGGGGGACAGTTGGCGGCCGCGGCGCGGGGAATCGCGGGCGACGGCAGCGCAGCTGGCAGCGCCAGCGCGGCCGCGGTCAGAACCGCGGCCAGGCCGATGTCACCGAGTCTGCGGGCGAGCACAGCATGATCGTAAAGCGATCCCGCGGCCGCCGCTGGTCAATGTTGCCGGCCGCCTTGGACCACCCCGATCGGGCGCCGCGGGTGGCCGATAGGTTCTTCGGTGTGAGTCACACCGACGTCGGATCGACCGAGCGCCTGTTCGCTTTGGCCGAGCAGGTGCGGGGGTTCCTGCCCGCCGACGAGGGGCACGCACTTCACGACGCCGCGCTGCGGTATCTCGGCGGCGGCGTCGGTGTCGAAATCGGCACCTACTGCGGCAAATCCACGCTGCTGCTCGGCGCGGCCGCCCGACAAACCGCGAGCGTGCTCTACACGGTCGACCACCACCACGGCTCCGAGGAACACCAGGCCGGCTGGGAGTACCACGACGCCTCGCTGGTCGACGAGGTCACGGGCTTGTTCGACACCCTGCCGACGTTCCGTCGCACGCTCGACGCCGCGGGGCTGGACGACCACGTCGTCGCCATCGTGGGCAAGTCGCCGGTCGTGGCCGCCGGATGGCGCACGCCGCTGCGGTTTCTGTTCATCGACGGCGGCCACAGCGAGGCCGCGGCGAACCAGGATTTCGACGGCTGGGCGAAGTGGGTCGCCGTCGGCGGGGCGCTCGCCATCCATGACGTGTTCCCGGATCCCCGGGACGGGGGGCGGCCCCCGTATCACATCTACTGCCGCGCAATCGATTCCGGCCAATTCCGGGAGGTCTCGGCGGCCGGATCGCTGCGGGTGCTCGAACGCGTGAGCGGCGAACCGGGCGCGCTGATCTGACCGAACTCAGGTCACCAGCCGGGGCCGGTGGCAACGCATTCGCAGTCGAAGTCGGTCTGCAGGCCTATCGGTAGTCCCTGCCCGCGGAAGATCCCGGCGCCCGCGGTGGTGTTAGACAGCGCATCAGCGGCGAGGATCATCGCCGCACCCGTCCACGTCGTCCGCTCCTCGGGCCAGCGCTTCCCGTCGGCGAACACCAAACCGGTCCAGTACGAGCCGTCCTGCTCACGGAGGTGCTGCATCGCGCCGAACTGCCGATGGGCTGCCGACCGCTGGCCGATCGCGTCCAGCGCCATCACCAGTTCGCACGTCTCGGCGCCGGTCACCCACGGCCGGTCGGCCACGCAGCGAATGCCCAGGCCGCCGACCACGAAATCGTCCCAGCGCTCTCGGATTCTCGCGGCCGCCTCGGGTCCGCGCAGCGCGCTGCCCAGGATGGGGTAGTACCAGTCCATCGAGTAGCGGTCCTTCTCGGTGAACGCCTCGGGATGCGCGGCTATCGCATGGCCGAGCCGGCCCAGCGCCAGTTCCCACTCCGGCTGCGGCTCGCCGACCAGGGCGGCCAGCGCCAGGGCGCACCGGATGCTGTGGAACACGCTCGCGCAACCGGTCAGCAGCGCTTCCTGCAGCAGACCGGCTTCGCTTCGGGCCCAACAGATCTCGCCATAGCCGACCTGCAAGTCGATGACGAAGTCGATCGCCTTGTGCACCACCGGCCACATCCGTGCGGCGAAGCGCCGGTCACCGGTGACCAGCACGTGGTGCCACACACCGGTGGCGATGTAGGCGCAGAAGTTGCTGTCGCTGTTGCCGTCTTCGACGACCCCCCCGCGGAGCTGGATCGGCCAGGAGCCGTCGGCCCGCTGGGTCCGCCGGCTCCAGTCGAACGCGGCGCGCGCCGGTTCCAGCAGTCCGGCGGCGGTGAGCGCCATCGCGCACTCGACATGGTCCCACGGGTCGGTGTGGCCGCCCTCGGACCAGGGGATGGCTCCGGAGGGTTCCTGGATGGCCGCGATGGACCGCGCGGTTTGCCGGCATTGCTCGGGGGACAGGACGCCCGCGACCGAGGGTGGGTTAACCCGACGCAACTGAATATCCCACCGTCGCTTGGCTTTCTGCCGCCGGATGCTTGACGAAGTACATGGCCACGCTCTTGCCGACCAGCGGATTGAGCAGCGATTCGGCCAACTGCGTCACCCTCGGTCGCCGCATCAGGTCCCACACCAGGAGTTTGTGGTACGCGGTCACGGCGCGGTGCTCGGTGTTCGACACTCCCACGGCGCATTTCAACCACCAGAAGGGGGCGTGCAGCGCGTGCGCGTGGTGGGCATGCGTCAATTGCATCCCGCCATCGAGGATCTTCGCGCGCAATTCACTGGCCCGGTAGATACGCACGTGGCCGCCCTCGTTGCTGTGGTATTCGTCGGACAGCAACCAACACACCCGCTCCGGAAGCCAGCGCGGCACACTGACCGCCAACGTGCCGCCCACCTTGAGCACCCTGATCAGTTCGGCGATGGCGGCGTCGTCATGCGGGATGTGCTCGAGGATTTCGGACGCGATCACGCAGTCGAACGTCTCGTCGGCATACGGCAACTTCAGCGCGTCGCCGACCACCACCCTCGCCGACGCCGCGGCGGGCGCCTCCCCGGTTTCCGCCATCGCGCGCAAAATGGTGTCCACCGAACGCAATTCGGCCTCGTCCTGGTCGAACGCGACCACGTCGGCTCCGCGCCGATACGCCTCGAATGCGTGCCGGCCGGCCCCGCAACCGACGTCGATGACCTTGGTGGCCGGCCCGATCCGCAGCCGGTCGAAATCCACCGTCAGCATCGCGCTTCCCCCTCGGTCGCCGACGCAGCGGTGTTACGGGCGATCGCGCGGTCATACACCCGAACCGTCTGCGCGGCCACGGCCTCCCAGCTGAAGACGTTGACCGCGCGGGTGCGTCCCGCCTCGCCCAGGCTCCGCCGCTTCTCCGGCGAGTCCAGCAGGTCACCGAGCGCGCGAGTGAGCGCGTCGACGTCGGCGGGCGGCACCAGCTCGGCGCACGCGCCGTCGGTGCCCAGGACTTCGGGGAGTGCGCCCACCCGGCTGGCCACGATCGGCGTCCCGCTGGCCATGGCCTCCACCGCGGGCAGCGAGAACCCTTCGTAGAGCGACGGAATGCAGGCGACCTCGGCCGACGCGAACAGCGCCGCGAGCTCGGCGTCGGAAAGCCCGCTGGTGATGTGGACGATGTCGGAGATGCCGAGCTCGGCGATGAGTTTGTGGGTGGGACCGTTGGGCTCCACCTTGGCGACGAGGCGCAGCTCGAGATCTCTGCGCGTGCGCAGGCGGGCCACCGCGTGCAGCAGCGTGCGCACCCCCTTGAGCGGCGTATCGGCGCTGGCGATCGCGATGATCCGTCCGGCCTGCCGGGGCCGCGACGCCGGCTTGAACAGCTCGGTGTTCACGCCCAGCGGCACGACGTGCAGCTGGTCGGGGGAGACGCCGAAGTCGCTGACGATGTCCGCGGCCGACGACGAGGAGACCGTCAGCAGGTCGGGAATCTGGCGTGCGACCTGCTGCTGCATGCCGAGAAATCCATACCATCGCTGCACCAACGGTTTTCGCCACCACCGCGCGGCGGCCAGGTCGAGCACCCGGTCACGGGTGATGGGGTGGTGCACGGTGGCCACCACCGGCAGGCCCGCGCCGGCGATCGTGAGCAGTCCGGTGCCCAGGCTCTGGTTGTCGTGGACGACGTCGAAATCGGCGGTCCGGCCGGCCAGCAACCGGGCGGCGCGCATGGTGAACGTCCGCGGTTCCGGGAACCCGGCGGTCCAGGTGGTAAGCAGTTCCAACAGGTCGATCGAGTCACGGATTTCGCTGGGCCGCGGCACGCGGAACGGGTCGGGCTCGCGGTAGAGGTCGAGGCTGGGGACCTTGGTCAGCCGCACCCGCGGATCGAGCAGGTCGGGGTAGGGCTGGCCGGAGAACACCTCGACGTCATGACCGAGTTCCACCAGTCCGTGGCTGAGATGGCGCACGTAGACGCCCTGTCCGCCGCAATGAGTTTTACTACGGTAGGACAGCAGGGCAATTCGCATACTCAACTCTTCTTTGCTGGTGAATGACCGCGGAACAGCGCCGAACCCATCGCGGTCAACGGACTCCCGAACTCCGTGACAGCAAACTGGACATGTGTCCAGACTATAGTTCGATCACCTAATCGAGCGCAACGAGCTCGAACATCACCGGCACCCGCGTAAACGATCCCACGGAAATCCGGCACTTAAGGATCATGCCACCCGGCCCCGAACGGGGTTGACCAGAGTCCGAGCGGCCACTCGGCGGAGAATGCGCGCGCGCCTGCGCAGCCGCGCGGCAATCGGCGATGGGTGTTCCTCACCTCCGCCGGCGCACCGCGGGGGGCCCAAGCCGACGGTGGTCGGTGCCGCGCAGTCGCAGCACCGGTCCTGAGCTGTTTGTTACCATCGCGCGGTGCAGGGTTCGGCTGCATCAGGCGAACGCCGCGGTCGGCGATCGGCGTCGCGACGCGACGTCCTGAAACTTGCCGTGGCGCCGGCTTTCCTCAGCTTCGTGACGTCGGCCGCCAACTCCGCCGCGCCGACGGCATTCGCCGCCGACCTGCGGCTGATCGATTTCGCCGAGCGCAGGATTTCGCCGGACGAGATCAAATCGGCCGGCTATGCCGGGGTGGTGAATTACGTTTCCGAGTCGCGGCCGGGCGCGAATTTCGAGGCGAAGCCGATTACCCGCGAGTACGCGGACGCGCTGCGCGCGGCGGGTCTGCAGATCGTCAGCAATTTCCAGTACGGCAAACCCGGGTGGCCGGACCCGTCGGATTACACCCGCGGCTACGACGGCGGGGTGGCCGATGCCCGGACGGCGCAACGGTTGCACGCCGCGGCGGGGGGCCCGGGCTCGGCGCCGATATTCTTCAGCGTCGACGACGACATCGACGAGAACACCTGGAACAGCGTTGCGGTGCAGTGGTTTCGGGGCATCAACTCCGCGCTGGGCGTGGGCCGCACCGGCATCTACGGGCATGCCAACGCGTGCGGCTGGGCGATTCGGGACGGCGTCGTCGGGAACTCGACCACACCCGGGCACCGGTGGGCTTGGCAGACGAAGTCGTGGTCGCACGGCGCGCGCGAACCCGCTGCGGTGCTCTACCAGTCGGTGGTCAACAGCCCAAGCAACCCAAGCCCGCTCCTTGGCGGGATCAACGTCGACATCGACGAGGTGTTGGCGGCCGACTACGGCCAATGGGGCCTGGATCGGTGAGCCGTGCAGGCGGCTGATGGCTGATCGCGGCGTGCCCACCGTGCAGTTTCTGCGTAGTGCCGGGCGAATCGCCATGGCGCACAGGGGGTTTACGTCGTTCAAGTGGCCGATGAACAGCATGGGGGCGTTCTGCGAGGCGGGCAAGCTTGGGTTTCGATACATCGAGACCGACGTTCGGGCGACACGCGACGGCGTCGCCGTGATCCTGCACGACCGCGCCTTCAGGTCGGACGCGGGCGCAACCGGCGCCATCGACCGCTGGGATTGGCGCGACGTCCGCCACCTGCATCTGGGCGCGGGAGAATCGATCCCGACCCTCGAGGAGCTCCTAGCCACGCTGCCGGACATGCGGGTCAACATCGATATCAAGTCCGCGTCCGCCGTCGTTCCCACCGTCGAGGTGATCGAGCGAATGAAGGCGCACGACCGGGTGTTGATCACCTCGTTTTCCGAACGCCGTCGGCGTCGGGCGCTGAGGCTGCTGTCCAGGCGGGTGGCCAGTTCGGCGGGTATCGGCGCGTTCCTGGCGTTGCCGGCGGCCCAAACGCCGGCAAGCCGGGCCTATGCCTGGCAGCTGTTGCGGGACAGTGACTGCCTGCAGCTGCCGCCACGGCTGGGTCGGATACCGATCATCACGCGCGGACTCGTCCGCGCCCTGCACGAGTCCGGACGCCAGGTGCACGCCTGGACGGTCGACGACCGGGACACCATGCACGCACTTTTCGATAGCGGCGTCGACGGCATCATCACGGATCGGGCGGATGTGCTCCGCGAGGTGCTCGTGGCCCGCGGCGAATGGTGACCGCACCAGCACCCGCTGATTCAGCCGGTCGGCCGGCGCCCGAGGACCACGAGACATAAACCACGGCGAGTGTTCGCGGCGTGTCGTGTGCGCCGTTTATGTGTCGCGAATCGACCGATCACTCACCTGACGCACGGCGCCCCGCGACCCGATGGCCCGCGGGGCGCCGCTTGCTATGGCGGTCTTACTTCAGATCGAACCGGTCGTTGTTCATGACCTTGACCCACGCCGCGACGAAGTCCTCCACGAACTTCCCCTGGTTGTCATCCTGGGCGTAGACCTCGGCCAACCCGCGCAACACCGAATTCGACCCGAACACAAGGTCATTCGCGGTCGCCGTCCACTTGACCGCGCCCGAGGACCGGTCGCGGCCCTCGTACACGTTCTCGGTGGTCTCCGACGGCTTCCACTCCGTTCCCATGTCGAGCAGGTTGACGAAGAAGTCGTTGGTCAACGCGCCGGTCCGGTCGGTGAACACCCCGTGCTTGGTGCCGCCGTGGTTGGCGCCGAGGGCACGCAACCCGCCGATGAGGACCGTCATCTCCGGGGCGGTCACTCCCAACAGGTATGCCCGCTCGATCAGCAGGTGTTCCAGCGGTGCCTTCTCGCCGGGCCGGATGTAGTTGCGGAAACCGTCGGCCCGCGGTTCGAGCACCGCGAACGACTCCACATCGGTGTTCTCCTGCGAGGCGTCGGTGCGTCCCGGCGCGAAGTGCACGGCGATCTCGTAGCCGGCGTCCTTGGCCGCCTTCTCGACCGCCGCGGATCCCGCCAGCACGATCAGGTCGGCCAACGAGATCTTCTTGCCGCCGGACGACGAGCCGTTGAAGTCCTGTTGGATCTTCTCCAGCACGGGCAGCACCTTGTCGAGTTCCGACGGCTCGTTGCACTCCCAGTTCCGCTGCGGCTCCAGGCGCAGGCGCGCGCCGTTGGCGCCGCCGCGCTTGTCGGTGTTGCGATAGCTGCCGGCCGCCGACCAGGCCGTCTTGACCAGCTGGGGAACCGAGAGGCCCGACTCGAGGACCTTGCTCTTCAGCGCGGCGACGTCACTGTCGTCGACCAACTCGTGGTCGACGGCGGGAACCGGGTCCTGCCACAGCTGCGGTTCGGGAATCCACGGCCCGAGGTAGCGGCTGATCGGTCCCATGTCGCGGTGCAGCAGCTTGTACCAGGCCTTGGCGAACGCCTCCGTCAGCTCTTCGGGGTGGTCGAGCCAACGGCGGGTGATGTCCCGGTAGATCGGGGACTCCCTCATCGAGATGTCGGTGACCAGCATCGTCGGCGCTCGGCCCGGCCCACCGAAGGGGTCGGGGATGGTGCCCGCACCGGCGCCGTCCTTGGCGACGAACTGCCAAGCATCGCCGGGGCTCTTGGTCAGCTCCCACTCGTAGCCGTACAGGGTCTCCAGGAAGGTGTTGTCCCACTTGGTCGGGGTGGGCGTCCAGACCACCTCCAGGCCGCTGGTGATCGCGTCCTTGCCCACGCCGGTGCCGTACGAGCTCTTCCAGCCCAGGCCCTGCTGCTCGATCGGGGCCGCCTCCGGCTCGGGCCCGACCAGATCGCCGCTACCGGCGCCGTGGGTCTTGCCGAAGCTGTGCCCGCCGACGATGAGGGCGGCGGTCTCTTCGTCGTTCATCGCCATGCGGCCGAACGTCTCGCGAATGTCGATGGCCGCGGCGATGGGATCCGGCTTGCCTTCCGGGCCTTCGGGATTGACGTAGATCAGACCCATCGTGGTCGCACCGTAGGGCTGGGCGAGGTCACGTTTGCCCGAGTACCGCTTGTCGGTGCCCAGCCAGGTGTCCTCCTCACCCCACAGGATTTCCTCGGGCTCGAAGACGTCCTCGCGGCCGAAGGCGAAGCCGAAAGTCTTGAAGCCCATCGATTCCAGGGCGCAGTTACCGGCGAAGATGATCAGGTCGGCCCAGGAGATCTTGTTGCCGTACTTCTTTTTGACCGGCCACAGCAGCCGGCGGGCCTTGTCCAGGCTGACGTTGTCCGGCCAGCTGTTGAGCGGGGCGAACCGCTGCATGCCCTGTCCGCCGCCGCCGCGGCCGTCGAAAATGCGGTAGGTGCCCGCGGCGTGCCAGCTCATCCGGATGAACAGGCCGCCGTAGTGGCCGTAGTCGGCGGGCCACCAGTCCTGTGAGGTGGTCATCACCGAGATGACGTCCGCCTTGAGCGCGTCGACGTCGAGCTTGGCGAACTCCTCGGCGTAGTTCCAGCCCTCGCCGTAAGGGGTCGATTTCGGGTTGTGCGGCTGCAGCATGGACGGGTCGACCTGGTCGGGCCACCAGTCCCGGTTCGTCAGCGGCGCATTCGATTTCGGCTTGGGGGACGGGATAGCGGGGTTTTCGCTCTCGCTGGCGCTAGCCGTGTTGCTGTCCTCATGGGGCGGCCGGCCTTGGGAGATATCGGAGGACACAGCATTCCTTTCTTAGGGGGTGATGGGGCTGCGATCTAGGAACCTGCAGTCGAACAATCGGGGCAGACGCCCCAGTAGATGACCTCGGCCTCGTCCAGGACGAAGCCATCCAGAACGTCGTTGTCGTCCGACGGGGTGAGACAGGGCGCCTCGCCGACGGCGCAATCGATGTCGGCGATCACGCCGCAGGACCGGCACACCACGTGGTGGTGGTTGTCGCCGACCCGCGACTCATAGCGGGCGACCGACCCGGAGGGCTGGATCCTACGCACCAAACCGACCGAGCTCAGCGCGTTGAGGACGTCGTAAACCGCCTGGCGGGACACGTCGGGGAGGCCCACGCGGACGGCCGAGAAGATCGTCTCGGTGTCGGAATGCGGGTGGGCGTCGACGGCCTCCAGCACCGCGACCCTGGGTCGGGTCACCCGGAGATCGGCCATGCGCAGTCGTTCCGCGTAATCGGCCGTCGATGACACCGCACCAATATGACGCACTTATTTGGATCGAGTCAAGACTTTACTGTGAAGTGGGGCACAACCGGCGGTGACGAATGAACCGCGTCACGTCTGGGGCTTCAGGGCGCTGCCTTTGCGCCAGTCGTCCCAGCTGAGTGTCCAGTCACCGTTCTGCGCCAGCGTCAGCGGCGGGCCGCCGCTGTTGCGGACCTCGACCACGTCGCCGGGCACGGAGAAGTCGTAGAACCATTTCGCGTTGTCGGCGTTGAGGTTCAGGCAGCCGTGCGAGGTGTCCTGATGGCCCTGTGCCCACACCGTGGCGTCCAGCTCGTGCAGGTAAATGCCGTCGGTGCTGATCTTGGTGGCCCAGTTGATGGTCTCGCGGTAGCCCAGGCGGGAGTTCTTCGGCAGCCCGAACGTGGAGGAGTCCATGACGACGGGGTTCCCCTTGTCGAGCACCGTGTAGACGCCAGGGGGAGTCCACAGCGAGATGCTCTTGCCGCCGACGTTTTCGGTGCCGCCCATCCCCATCGAGGTGGGCATCGTGCGGACCAGGGCTCCGTTGTCGAAGACGCTGACCTGATGAGTCGCGTCGTCGGCGATCGATACGTGGGCGTCGCCGATGCGGAACGAGACTTTGGTGTCGTCCTGCCCGAATAGGCCATTGCCCAAAGAGATTCCATAGATCTTGGCTTCGGCCGTGACGGTCGTTCCCGGGGCGTAGTAGTGCTCCGGGCGCCAATGGGCGTTCTGGTCGTCGACCCAGTACCACGAACCCTCCACCTTCGGGTTGGTGGTCACCGCCAGCTGGCGCTCGGCGGCGGCGCGGTCGGCGATCTGTTCGTCGAAGTGCGCGACGATCACCGTCCCGACCCCATATGTGCCGCCATCTTTGAGGGTGGCCTCCGACGTGGTGGTGAACGACACCTTGGTCTGGTTGGACGGCTTCACCGTCGAAAAGGACGAGACCTGGGTGGACGCAACGCCGTTGGGACCGCGGCTGGTAACCGTCAGCGTATAGGTGCGGCCGTAGCCCAGGGGGACGGTGGGCTTCCACACGGTGTTGTCGGGTGTCGTCACGCCCTGCACCGATTTGCCGCTTTCGTTGACCATTCGGACGTCGGTCAGCGTTCCGGTGTCGGCCTTGACCATCACGGGCGCGACCGGATCGACGTCGTGCGCGTCGGGGGCCGGCGTGATCGTCACCCGAGCCGGCCCCGAGGCCTTGGACGAGGCACTGCGGTGACCGCACCCACCGCCGCCGAAGCAACCGAGGGACACCGCGATCACGACGGCGCCCACCAGTACGACGGCCGCCGAAACGGCGACCAATAACCGGCGATCCCGGGGGATCCGGGGAGCGGGCCGATCACCGGTCTTGGGCGTCATCGAGCTGAGGGATCCTTGCCTTCTGTTGGTGCCGGGCCGAAGTCGCTCGCCTCCCGGCGCGACGAGGTTGTCCTTCAGGTGCCACGGAGGTGCGGTTTTTAAACCGACCGAGCCCCGGCGCGTGGATCATGGCGGCATGGCCGACGACGAACTGGACAGCCTTTATTGGGCAACGCCAAAGGAGTTCACCGCGGAGCGCACCAGATTGACCGCCGCGGCCAAACGCCGCGGGGACGACACGGCGGCCGAGCGAATTTCCGCTTGCAACAAGCCAACCACGGCGGCGTGGATCGTCAATCGGCTGGCGCTGCGGCACCGCGACACCGGGCGGCGGCTGGCGGCGCTGGGTGACGAGCTGCGCGCCGCGCACGCCGCCATGGACGGGGCACGCATCCGGGACTTGTCGGCCCAGCAGCACCGGCTCATCGGCGAGCTCATGCGGGCCGCACTCGACGCGGCCGGCGTCAAACAGCCGTCCTCGGCCGTCCGCGACGACATCGCCAGCACGCTGCAAGCCGCCATCGCCGAACCGGAGGTCAGGCAGCGGCTCGGCCGGCTGGCGCGCCCCGAGCAGTGGTCGGGTTTCGGCGACCTCGGCGCCGCGAGCACGGTATCGACGACCTCCGCCCGCACCGCGAAGGCCGGGAAGCGGCCGGTGAAATCCCCGCCACAATCCGGCAAGCGGTCAGCGCGAGACGTCGCCGCGCAGCGGCGTCTCGAAAAACTGACGGCGGCCGTTACGGCCGCCGAGCGCAAGGCGGCCGACGCCGACGCCGCGCAGTCCGACCGCCGCGCCGAGCGCGATGCGGCCCGGCGGCGTCGCGACGAGGCGTTCGCCGCGTTGCGGACCGCCGAGCGCGAACTCGAACGCGCCGAAGCGGCCTTCGACCGGGCCACGCGGGCCGGCCGCGCCGCGGAAGAATCGGTCAGGGAGGCGAAAGCGCAGCTGAGGCGGGCGTGACGCCGCCCGCCGGGCCGCGGCGGTGTTTCCCCGGGTTCGGCAGGGGTATTAGCCCACCCGTGACGTCGTTATGGATGACCAACCGAGGCGAACAGCCTTGGGCCGCAAGCCAGCTTGACCAAGGCCCCCGCTCCGCGGATGTCATCGTCGTGGGTGCAGGCATCACCGGGCTGATGACCGCGGTGCTGTTGGCCCGCGCCGGCAAGGACGTGCTGGTGCTCGAGGCTCGCACCGTCGGGGCCTGCGCCACCGGGAACACCACGGCGAAGATCAGCCTGCTGCAGGCCACCCACCTGTCGAAGATCCTGCCCAGACATGGCAGGGACCTGGCCCGCGCCTACGTGGACGGAAATCGCGAAGGCCAGGACTGGGTCACCGATTACTGCGAGTCGCATGGCATCGCGGTGCAGCGCGAGGACGCCTACACCTACGCCCAGTCCGCCAAGGGCGTGCCGTCGGCGCGACTGGAGCTCCAGGCCTGCCAGGCGGTTGGGCTGCCCGCGGTTTGGGACGACGACCCTGACGTGCCGTTCCCTTACCACGGCGGGGTGCGGCTGCCCGACCAGGCGCAGTTCGATCCCATGCCATTCCTTGACGCGCTGGCGGCGGAACTGCTCGGCCGCGGCGGCCGCCTCGTCGAGCACACCCGGGTCCGGCGGGTGTCCAGCCGCGGCGACCGCGTGCGCGTACACGTCAACGACGCCGCCGAGCGAGACGTGGAACTCGAGGCCCAGCAGCTGGTGCTCGCCACCGGCATCCCGATCCTGGACCGCGGGGGATACTTCGCGCGCGTGAAGCCGAGCCGGTCCTACTGCATGGCGTTCAAGGTCCCCGGCAACATCACCCGGCCGATGATGATCTCCACCGACTCGCCGACCCGATCGGTGCGTTACGCACCCGTCGCGGACGGGGAGCGGCTGATCGTGGGCGGGGCCGGCCACACCGTGGGCCGCAAGAAGAGCCCGTCGCAGGCGCTCGGGGAACTGGCGTCGTGGGCCCGCAAACACTATCCGGGTGCCGAGCAGACGCATTTCTGGTCGGCGCAGGATTACACGCCCATCGACCAACTGCCTTACGTCGGACCCATCCTGCCCAAGACCGAAACCATCTTTGTGGCAACGGGATTCAACAAGTGGGGGATGACGAACGGCGCCGCCGCGGCGCTGGCGCTGTCCGGCCGCATCCTGGGCGGGCGAATGGACTGGGCCAAGGCGTTCGCCAGCTGGAGCCCCCATGAGCTGACCGGGCTGCCGACCGCCATGCAGGCCAACCTCGAGGTGGGCTTCGATCTGGCCAAGGGCTGGATCACCCCGCTGCTGCGCACCGGCCGCCGCAGCCCCGGCGCGGACGAAGGCGGCGTGGTCAGTGGGCCCCCGTGGCATCTGGAGGCGCGCTGCCGGGTAGACGGCACCGAACATGTCGTTTCCCCGGTCTGCCCGCACCTCGGCGGGATCGTGAACTGGAACGACGCCGACAAGGCCTGGGAATGTCCGTTGCACGGCTCGCGCTTCGCCCCGGATGGCACCCTGCTGGAGGGGCCGGCAACCCGCGACTTGTCCGCCTAGAACGGGCGCTCAGTCCGTCTTGCGGTAGATGAGCCAACGCAACTCGATCGGCGAGTGCTCGCGCTCGACGTCGAACACGTCAAGGCCATTGGCCCACCCCTCGAACCACGCGGTGGGCGGCCAGGCGCCTGCGGGCAGGTGGGCCTTCTCGTATTCGTACGCGGAGTCGTCGGCGATCAGCTCGAGGGGCAGGCCCGCCACCGCAGTCGCCATCTGGTCGCGCGTGTAGATCATGGTGTTGCACTGCTGGCCGAACTGCAGCGTGGAATCGTCGGGCACATAGCCGTCGCGGGGCAGGAACGTGCTGAACAGCAATCGTCCCGAGGGAGCCAGGCATTCGGCGGCCAGTTCGAACATGCCCCGCAGCTCCTGGGTCGTGCGGAAGTCGGGCACCACCTCGGCGAGCACCATCAACTGGTATTCGTCGTGGACGCTTTCCATCGCCGTGAAGACATCGCTCTGAATCACCCGCACGGCCAGCGATTCGCTCTGCGCCTCCGCGCGCATGATGTCGGCCAGCTTCGCGGCCATCTCGACCGCATCCACGGGGTGGCCGCGACGGGCCAGCGCGAGGGCGTTGCGGCCGGTCCCCGCCCCGACGTCCAGCACGCGGTAGGTCGTCGGATCAGCCGCTTCGGCGGCCAGAGCGAGTACCCGCGCGTCGGGCTCGGTGCCGAACAGTGGCCCCGGGCGCACGTCCACCCATTCGTCGTAGGCGGCGTCGAGCGTCCGCCATTCGGCTTTGACGCGGATGTTGACGCTCGTCCCGAAGGGGGCGCTGAACGAGATGACGACGTCCGAGCGGGGGGATGCCTTGAAGCCCTTCGCCAGCTCGGCCTCCAGCGAGATCCGCAGCTGCGCGGACTGTTCTGGCGTGTGCCAGACGCCCAGGGTGGCGCAAACGTTGGCGCACAATTGCACGTACTCGTCGATCAGGCTCGGGACGGCCGGCACTCTGATGTGCCCCTCGGCCGACGTCCGTCGATACCACCGCCTGATCATCGACTCGTAGAGGATCGACGGCTCGAGAGGCTCAGAAGGCGGAACCTGCACCAGAACCTTCTACACGACCCGGCGGCTTTGCACCACCGATTGGATCCACCCGCCGATCACCCCGACCCCGCGGCGTCTTCCAACAAATCGGCGGCCTTCGCGACGCTTTCGGCGGGTTTGGTCATCCGCGCGGCCACCTCTCGGGCTCGGGCGGCACATTCCGGAGTAAGGATCGAGCGCAGGTCGGCGACTAGTGAGTCCAGGGTGCTATCGAAAAAGCCCCGCCCGGCACCGACTTCCAAATGTTCGATACCCTCTGCCCACATCGGCTGGTCCCACACCGTCCAGAGAATCAGCGTCGGAACCCCGGCGCGCAGACCCGCAGCCGTAGTGCCCGAGCCCCCGTGGTGGACCACTGCGCGGCAGGCGGGAAAGATGGCCGCGTAATTCAGCGCATCCACCACCTTGACGTGAGGCGACCGTGGAACGCGGCGAAAGTCGTTGGCGCCGGCGCAGATCAACGCCCGCTCACCCAACTGCGCGCAGGCCGCGCTTATGACGGCGACCGTCTCGGCGGGAGAATCAATCGGGGTGCTGCCGAAACCGAAGTAGATCGGCGGCGTCCCATCGGCGATCCAGGTCAGCACCTCGTCGTCAAAATGGGTTGGCAACTCCAGCGTCAAGGAGCCGACGAAGGGCCGCCGACCGCCGGGCTCGACCCATTCGGCCGCGGGCCCCGGCAAGCAGAGTTCGTCATAGGTTTGAAGTTCGAGCAATCCGCTTTCCGAGCGCGCCGGCGCGGCCGCCTGCGGCAATCCGAGTTCACGACGTTGCGCGTCCGCCGCATCCCCGGCGATCCGCGAATACACATCACTTGAGGGCATGATCCGAGCCGGGAAGACGTGTAGCGCGGCGAACGGGATCCCGTGATATTCGGCGACGTTGGCCGCCAGCGCCTGGTCGTTCATGTGCCCCAGGAGGAGGTCCGCTCCCTGGGCCAGTGCCGTCAGGGTCGTGCTCTTCTCCAACCAGATTCGGTGGACCCGGTCAGCCACTTGCGGCGCTGCGCCAATGCCATGGAAGTGGCCCAGGAGTTCCCTCGCCGCGATCATGGCGCGTTGAGTGTCGGGCCCGTAAGCGATCCCGGCCAGCCCCGCCGACTCGACGAAACCCACCTTGTCCGGCGGAACGGCCAGGCTGACGTCGTGGCCTCGGCGGGAGAGCTCCCGGCCGATCGCGGCGCAGGGCTCGATATCGCCGCGCCCCCCGTAGCTCGCCATCACGAACTTCATCCGCTCCGCCCTCACTCGCGGTATCCGATATCGATCCAAGCAGACCCGCCATGTCGCGCCGGTCCGCTCTGATTGGCTGGGCCCGCACGGGCAAAGCCCGAGGCCGCTCCGTGGCGTTGACAGGCTCCACTGCGCTGCGAGGGTAATTTATCGGTGTTCTCAGGGAGGACGATGTGGGGTAAGGGGGCAGCACCCGGTTATCCACCGGTGCCGGACCTGTACTACTAGAGGAAACAAGATTTGTTTGCTGCCCGTTGGGCAATCCCCCTACCGCCCGCAACGAGCCGTTAACGCCGTGGCTAACTGTTAACCCGTCCGGAGGAGACGACGACATGGACTTCGCAGCACTGCCTCCGGAGATCAACTCCGCGCGGATGTATACCGGCCCCGGTGCCGCGCCGCTGCTCACCGCCGCGATGGCCTGGGACGCGCTGGCCGTCGCCCTGCATTCCGCGGCGACCTCCTACCAGGCGGAGGTCACGGCGCTGACCGGCGGGTCGTGGCTCGGGCCTGCGGCGGAGGCGATGGCGGCCGCGGCCGCCCCGTACGTGACCTGGACGCGCAGCGCCGCGGCGCAGGCCGAACAGACCGCCAACCAGGCCAAAGCCGCCGCGGCGGCGTACGAGGCGGCGTTCGCCGAAACGGTGCCGCCGCCGGTGATCGCGGCCAACCGCAGCCTGCTGATGTCCCTGATCGCGACGAACGTCTTCGGGCAGAACACGCCGGCGATCGCGACCACGGAGGCGCAATATTCGGAGATGTGGGCCCAAGACGCCGGGGCCATGTACGCCTACGCGGCGGCGTCGGCGGCGGCGGCGAGGCTGACGCCGTTCGCCCCGCCGGAAACGAGCACCGATTCGGGCGGATCGGTGCGGCAGGCCGCCGCCCTGACCCAGGCCGCAGGCACGTCGGCCGGCAAGGTGCAAAACGCCCTGTCGTCGGCACAAGCCTTCTCTGCGGCGCCCAATGCGCTGCTCAACCTCGCGAGCCCCCTCGATTTCGGCTTCGGCGGGCGGGACCTGCTGGGGCTGGCAGCCGACCTGAGCGCGGTGTTCGTCGACCCAGAAGTCGGCACGGCGGGGCTCGCCGCCGCCATCGTGGCGCTTCCCTACGACGTCTCCGGGGCGTTGACCGGTTTCCACACCGACGACATCGTCAGCGGCTGGGCGGGGGTCCAGTCCTGGCCCGGCTCGGCGCCGGTGCCCCCGACGCCTTTCCCGGTCATCACCAACCTGGCGGGGGGCTCGGCGGCGACGGCTTCCCTGGGCGAGGCCAATACGGTCGGCGCAATGTCGGTGCCGCCGGCCTGGGCGGCCGCCGCCCCCGCGGTGCGCCCGGCCGCTCTGGCCCTGCCCGCCACCAACGTGGGCGCCGCCGCTCCAGCCTCGTCCGCAGGCACCGGGAGCTTGTTCGGCGAGATGGCCGCGGCGAGCATGGCCGGGCGTGCCATAGCCGGCACGGGCGGCGCAGGTCGCGCGGAGCGAATCAGGGCCTCCACGCAGAAGGCGACCGAGGGTGCCCCCGCGGCGCCGCAAGTCCCGGCCGGTGGCCCGATCACCAGCATCGCCGCCGAGTTGCGCGAGCTGGCCTCCCTGCGGGACGCGGGGATCATCACGGAGGACGAGTTCCTCGAACAGAAGCAGCGGCTGCTCCCACACTGACGGTGTCGTGCACCCGTTTTCCGTGGCGACAAACGCGTCCGATATCGACAGATGTCGCGGTCAATTGTTTCGTATGATATTTGTATGCTGGTGCGTCATTTTAGGGTCGGTGTCGGTAGGAAGTTCGAAATTATCGTGCCGCTAACGCTCGCGTCACCAACACGGCATCATCTGGCTATATCGGCGACCCGAAATGCCAGCCTTTCGCTCTCTAGGTGCCTTTCACTTTGGATCTCGCCAAGCCGGTTCAGCTGCAGGACAGCGCCATCGGGCTGGCAATACGACCACGGAATAGTGGTCCGGCAACCTGTAGTGCGGGCACCGCAATTTTCTTAGTTTTAATATCTGTTCACGCCGCCCACTCATATACTGACCCCACCCTCAACACCGACAAGAAAAGAAGGTCGTGAAATGCTTGCACCGCGTTTGCTGGCCAAACTGACGATTCCCGTGATGATTGGCGCTGCCCTGACCGCGAGCACCGCAATTGCCTCGGCCGACAGCACCGACGACGCCTACTTGACGAAATTGCACAACCTCGGGTTCACGTGGCCCTCGTCGAGTGACTCGGACATGATCGCGCTGGGACACGCGGTGTGCGCCGACCGGATGGCCGGCAAGACGCCGGATGCGATCGCCGCCGACCTGCATTCCGGCATGAGCGCGAAGGGCTTCTCGTTCGCGGACATGACCGGCTGGGTCAGCGCGGCGGAGTCGACCTACTGCCCGGGCTGATCGTCCTCAGACCCACCACCTGAGTTCCGCGCCCTGCCCGCATAGTCTGATCCAGACAATGCGGGCAGGGTCGCTAGGTGGGGACAGCCAGTGGAGCAGCCGACGGCCTTTTCAGGTCAAGCCGCGGGCGAGATGCGGGTTGAGAGCCTGCTTCGCTACCCGGTGAAGTCGATGCTCGGCGAGACCGTGCCGAGCATGTTCGTCGACGAACACGGCGCCGAGGGGGACCGCCGGCTTGCCCTCCTCGACACCACTACCGGTCACGTGGCCAGCGCCAAGAACGCCCGGCTCTGGCGCGAGCTGTTGAAGTGCACGGCCAGCCGCCACGACGGCGGGGTGCACATCGAGCTGCCCGACGGGACGAGGGTGGCGGCCGACGACCCTGGCATCGATGATCGGCTCTCGCAGCTGTTGGGGCGATCGGTCCGGCTGGTCACCCAGCGCGCCGACGGCGCGACGTTGGTGCGCCCGGACCCCGAGCAGCTGCTCGAACTGGGCCTGGACGCCGAAGTCGGCGGCCGCATCTTGGAGATCGCGCAGGCGACGCCGGGCGACTCGTTCACCGACGAAGCCCCGCTGCACGCGATCACGACCGCCACGCTCGAACACATCGGCGTCGAGGCCCTGCGGTATCGCCCGAACCTGGTGGTCGCGACGCCGCCGGGTTGCCCGCCCTATGTGGAGAACGACTGGGTCGGCGGTGAGATCGCGGTCGGCGAGGCGAGGCTGCATGTCCTGACGGCAACGTCGCGCTGCGTCGTACCGACGCTCGAGCACGGCCCACTGCCGCGCGCCGCGCAGGCGCTCCGCACCCCCGCCGCCGAAAACCGTTGGGATACGGGCGGTCACGGCGCTCAGCCGTGCGCGGGTGCATATCTGGCGGTGGTGACCGGTGGCGTCATCCACGTCGGTGAATCCGTCACGATCGGCCGGTAGGCCGTTCAATCACCGATCGCCGCGAAGTCCACCCAGAGATGGCGTGGCCCGCGGAACACCTGATTGTGCCGGTATGGCGGCGGGTCGACCACCAGCTTCGGAGAGTCGACGCGACGCACGAAGACCTCCAGCGCCAGGTTGACCTCCAGCCGCGCCAGCGGGCCGCCCATGCAGGTGTGAATGCCGCTGCCCCAACCGAAATGCTCATTGTCGGGCCGCAGCGGATCGAAGCGATCCGGGCTGTCGAACCGACGCGGGTCCCGGTTGGCGGCGGCGTAAATCAGATACACCGCCGAGCCGGCGGGGATCACGGTTCCGCCGACCTCGATGTCGGCGGTCGCGCTGCGGCTGGGAAAGAACTGCACCGCCGACTGCAGCCGTTGCACCTCTTCGATGACGCGGGGAATGAGCTCGGGGCGCCGCCGAACCAGTTCCCACGAGCCGGGATTGCGCAGCAGCGTCATCACGCAGTTGCTGATGGTGTTGACCGTCGAGTCGTGACCGGCCACGAGCAGCAGCATCGCGTTGGATGTCGCCTCCTGCAACGACATCGGGCCGTCCGGGCCGTCATCGTGCAGCAAACTGGACAGCAAGCCGTCGCCCGGGTTCGTCGCATACCTGCGCACCAGGTCGCCCAGATACGCCAGCAAGGCGGCGGTGCCCGCGCGGCCCCGCTCGGCGAGCGCGCGCCCTTCCTCGGTGGCGCCCTCCGGACCCAGGTCGAGGCCCATCATGAAGTCGAAGATCCAGGAGTGAAACATCGGCTCGTCTTCGACGGGTACGCCAAGGATCTTGCAGATGACGGCGACGGGGATCGGGTAGGCGAATTCCTCCACCACGTCCACGCGGGTGGCGCCGCGCGCCTTGGTTTTGTCGAGGAGGTCGTTGGCCAGCCGCACGACAAGCGGTTCCATGTCGGGAATGACGTCGGGGGAATGCGGGGGGCCGAAGTGGCGCATGACCTGGCGCCGGGCCCGGTCGTGATCGGGCGGGTCGGAGACGATGATGCTCGGCTCGCGGCCGTAGGCCTGCATGTGTCCGCTGCCGGGCTCGGGGTCGGGCTTCTCGACGCCGAAATCCGCTGGGCTGCGGCGAATGTCGGAGCTGATTCGCGGGTCGTGGGCCAGGATGAGCAACTCGGGATAGCCGGTGACCACGTAGGTCTTGTCGGCGACCTTGGCTACCGGCGCCTTGCGCAGCTCTTCGAAATACGGGTAGGGGTTCGGCCGGTTCTCGAACTTCATCGCTTCGGCCCAGGCGGTCGCGGCGTCCAATGTCGTCTCCCGTCAGCGGATCCGGGGCCGGAATTCGGCGCCCCGCGAGGTCGGGTCGTGCCCGGTGAGCACCACGTCGGGGATGTCCGTCCGTTCGCGCGGGTCGGGGAATCGGGCCGGCATCGGCTCGAAGATGGCGGGACGGTCGTAGCCCGGTGGCGGCGGCGGAAACGGGGCGGATCGCTCGATGAGGGAGGCGTAGTAGGGCAGCCACTTGCCGTGGTTGAACGTCACCGCGCCGACGACGCGGCCCCGGTGACCGTAGGCGGCCGCGAAGCGGCGTTGCTCGACCGAGCCCTGGGTGAAGACGATCTCGTCGCCGAACGAGCACACGCCGACGCTCTTGATGTTGACGCCGAACTGCCCGGACCAGAACGAGGGCAGTGGCAGGTGCGGCCGACGTCCCGTCTCGACGCTGATCATGTTGTTGGCCGCCACCGCGGCACCGAAAACGGCGTTGTCCCAATGCTCTTGCGACATGAACTGGTACTCGTAGAGCACGTGCGGGGCGCGCGCCACGTCGCCGGCGACGAAGATGTTGTCGGTCACCACGCCGTTGATGTCGAACGCGCGGCAGCCGGCGTCGCAGGCCACCCCCCAAAATCCGCTCGCGAGCTGCGCCCCCTCGAGCCATTCAACGTTGCGGATCGAGCCCAGTGAGGCCACGACGACGTCGACCTCGAGCACCGTGCCGTCGGACAGGCGGGCGGCGCGGACGTGGCCGTCGGCGTCACCGTCGAGGCCGTCGACCGCGACACCGGTGCGCAGGTCGACGCCCGCCTCGATCTGCATCTGCGCGGCGATGTCGCCGATCACGCCGCCCAGGGCGCCCGTCAGGGGTGCCTTGCCGCGCTCGGCGACGCTCACCGGTAGATCGAGATCGCGGCACACCGAGGCGATCTCCGATCCCACGAAACCCGAGCCGACGATGAGCACCCGGCGCGGCCGCGCCTTCAGGGCCGCTGCCAGCTTCGCCGCGTCGTCGCAGGTGCGCACGGTGAACAGCCCCTCCAGAGCTGCCTCTTCGGGGTTGAACCAGGGCCGCGCCCTGGTGCCGGTGGCGATCAGCAGCCGGTCGTAGTCGACCTTCTCGCCGTTGGCCAGCAACACCTGGCGATTGGACCGGTCCAGCCCCACCGCCGCCACGCCGAGCCGCCACTGCGCGTCGACGGGACGCAGGCGGGGAAGCTTGGTGTGGTCGGCGGGCACCCAGCCCTTCAGAACCTGCTTGGACAACGGCGGTCGGTCGTAGGGTTCGTGGGGCTCGTCGCCGATGATGGTCAACTGGCCCCGAAACCCCGTCTCGCGCAGCGCTTCCGCGGCGCGCAAGCCGGCCAGGGAGGCTCCCACGATGACGATCCGGCCCTCGGCTCTGAACGTGTCGACCAGCTGGCTGACCAACGAACCCGTGCTCATACGGTGTCCCGGTCCGACGGCGGATCCACTTCGAGGATGATCGCCTGCACCGGGCAGGAAGCCGCCGCACGCAATACCCGCTGCCGCGCGGAATCGTCGGGATTCGGGTCGTAGGCGAGCGCTTCTTCACCGACGAGCTGCAGTACGTCGGGCGCCAGCGGGACGCACTGCGCGTAGCCCTGGCACTTGTTGAGATCGACGACCAGCCGCATGCCCCGACCTTCCGCCCGTCGGCTACCAGCATTCTTTGAGGGCAGACTACTTCGCGGCGGGCGCCCGCCACAGGGTTCACGAAAGATTCGCGCCCAGTGCGACCGGGTCCGGCGCGCGTCAGTCAGGCACCCAGATTGCGCAGCGCTGTTCCTTGGCGAAACCCAGATAGCTCACGCCGCTCCCTCCGTTGGGGCGTTGCATTCCCGCCCAGGACGGGCCCAAAACGGGAGGCCGCGTTTACTCCGCCGATGGGCGGCACATCCCGCCGCGATCGCGTTGGGTGTGCGAGGAATTGCGGCGCCAGGGGCCGCCGTCTACGCGTCGGTGCGCGGGGTGGGACTCTGCGCCGATTCCCATTTCGACTCGAGCGATCGGGTCACCGTCGTACCGGCGGCCAGGTGGAGCTGGAAGGTTTCCCCGTCGCCGGCCTCGAACGTGAGGAGGTAGCCGCCCTCGGTGGCGTCCTTGAACACCACCTTGTAAGGCTGTTCACCAGAGCCGCGGTCGACGGCGATGATGTCGCCTGGGGTGACGTCGTCGATGGGGTCGTTACCGGAGACTTTGGACATGCCTTCGACGGTAACCGATCGGAAACGCGCTGCGCAGCGCGATACCGTCCGGCGCGCGACTTCCGTTGAGCTGCTGGGCAATTCACTCGCCGAGAGCGCCGATCCGGGCGAACCAACAGGTGGTGACCCAGGTCACAGCCGGGTTTGATCGGCGATATCGGTGGCCTGGTGGAGCGCGGGACGGCGCCCGCCGAACGCAGCGGCGCGCTGGGCCGCGCCGCGCACCTGGACGCGAAGACGCGACCAGGAAGGAACAGGCCGACGCCAGGCTGAAGGGCGTCCGCGACGAGGCGGTCGAGGACCGCCAAGAAAGCGCAGGCGGCCGCCCGGCGGGGGATCAAGAGGCCTGCGAGACCGCCGAGCAACGCAACCGTGCGGCAACGCAGTCGGCCCGGGCCGACACGCGCACCGAGGCGGAGCGCGTCGCGCAGCCGGCGGGCGCCGAGAAGCAACGGCGCCGAGGGGAGCGCGCGAAAGGCTGGCGTGTTCAGGCGCGCGCCGGCGGCCCCTGGTTGATCTTGTTGGCGGCGAACGTGGCGGCCTGGTTGGTCATCCCGGCGTCGATGTAGGAGACGTGCGCCATGATGTTGCCGCCGCCGGAACAGATCGGGTCGTCGGGGGCACACAAGCTGAGGGTCTTGGATCCGTACGCCGGATTGATCGTCGGAAGCGGCTGGCCGCCCCACAGCATGGACGAGAACCCGCTGCTGGGCTCCCCGAACAGCGCGACGGCGGCGACGTGATCGGCGACCGACGGCGGCATCGCGTTGGTGGCCAGATCGATCACCGTTGAGCCTTGGGAGTACCCGCCGAGCACGATCCTCGAGTTCGGGCAGCTGGCGACGGTGTCCTGGATGTGGGTGCTCGCGTCGTTGGAGCCGGCGTTCGCGCTGTTGTGGTAGTCGTCGTTGGCCGGGTAGTTGACCGCGTAGACGTCGACGGACTTCCCGCCGAGCTGCGAGGTGAGCGAATCCACGAAAGCCTGGCCGATGTTGCCCAGCCCGGGCTCCTGATGCGTGCCCCGGGCGAAGACCACCGAGACGTCGGAGCAGGCATCGGCGGCGGCGGTGGGGAGGGCGACCGGGACGCTCAGCGCTGCCCAGGTCGTCGCCACCGAGACACCGACAATACGACCAAATCTGCGTGCACTCATGGCGGAAATCCTGTCACACCGCCGGTCCCGGCGGTCCCGGCGGTTGGCGCTACCGCGCCCCCACCACCTCGGCGCGCCGAATCATCTTGCAGCACAAGGGTTGTCGGCCTGCGGCAGCCGGATGCGGATGGGGCCGCTCCAGTCGTCGTCGGGATCGACGACGTTGCCGCGCTGCGTGATCTGCACGTCGCCCGATCTGGCCAGCTTCCGCGCGGCGTCACGGGCGTCGGCCATCAAGTCGCGCCAGTTCTCGCCGCCCACGGCCCGGGCGGCGTCCGACGGGCAGATGCTGCTCCGCGGGCCTCGATGCTCGGTCAACGCGCGGATCGACGATTCCAGCCGCCGCCCGATCGGCCCCGCTCCGAGAGCGATCTCGGCGTGGTCGGCGCCGCGACCACCACCATCACGCACCCGGCCGAGTTCGGCGCGCAATCGCTCACCCACCCAACCAGTGAAGGGCAACGCGGCGGTGTCCGCCACCACGTCCTCAAACCTCGGTCCGTGCGCGCCGGTGCAGCCGCTGGGTGCAGGACCTGACCGATCTGCTCGCGGCCGAACTGCCGTCCTGCCGGTTGCGCTCCGCGTTGTGCCGGCTAGCGGCCGCGCCACTGGGGCTTGCGCTTCTCGGCCCACGCCCGCAGCCCCTCGGCGACGTCCTCGGTCGCCCCGGCCACCTTGCGCATGGTCTCGCCGAAGCGGACCGCCTCGATCCAGCCCATGTTCGCCGTGCGCCACGCCACCTCTTTGGTGGCGCGTTGCGCCAGGGGAGCGGCCTCGGTGAGCGTCCGCGCCCACGCCCGGGCCTCGGCCTGCAGCTCGTCGGGATCCACCAGCTTCCAGACCAGACCGACCTCCTTGGCCCGCGCCGCGCTCATCGGCTTACCGGTCAGCAGGAGTTCCATGGCATTGGCCCAGCCGATCCGCTGGGGCAGCCGGATGGCCCCGACTATGGTCGGCACCCCGATCGACACCTCGGGAAAGGAGAAGCTGGCTTCGGTGCTGGCGATGACGAAGTCGCAGAACAGCACCCCGGTCACGCCGTAGCCGATGCACGGCCCGTGTACCGCCGCGATGGTCGGCTTGAACAGCTCCATCCCGGATTCGAAGGAGTTGATGGTCGGCTTCTCCCAGAAGGTGCCGCCGAAGGTACCGACCGATCCCTCGCCGTCCTTGAGGTCGCCGCCCGCGCAGTACACGTCGCCGTTGGCCGTCAGGATCGCGACCCAGGCGTCCAGATCGTCGCGGAACCGCTCCCACGCCGCATTCAAGTCCCGGCGGAGGGCGCCGTTGATGGCGTTGCGAGCCTCGGGCCGGTTGAGGGTGATGGTGGCGATGTGGTCGGCCAGCTCATAGGTGACGAGGCTCATGGGTTCACCCTAGGGCGGCCGACGGTCGATGCGGCCCGCGCCTATCCTGGCCAAAGTGGCCGAATTGTCCGTCCCGGAACTGCGCGCCCGCCTCGACGGTCTGACCACCCGCGACGCCGCACGCCTGGGTAGGCGCCTGAGGAACCTGCGGGGCGCGCAACCCGACGTACGGCGGCAATTCGCCGAGCAGATCGCGAACGCCGAGGCACTCGTCGCCACCCGGCGGGCCGCGGTGCCGGCGATCGCCTTCCCCGACCTCCCGGTCAGCGAGCGGCGGCAGGAGATCGCCGACGCGCTGCGCGCCAACCAGGTCGTGGTCGTCGCCGGCGAGACCGGCTCGGGCAAGACCACCCAACTGCCCAAGATCTGCCTTGAGGCCGGCCGGGGAATCCGGGGAACCATCGGGCATACCCAGCCCCGGCGGCTGGCCGCGCGCACCGTCGCGCAGCGCATCGCCGACGAACTGGGCAGCCCGCTGGGCGAGACGGTCGGCTACACCGTCCGGTTCACCGACCAGGTCAGCGACCACACCCTGGTCAAGCTGATGACCGACGGCATCCTGCTCGCCGAGATTCAGCGCGACCGCCGGCTGCTGCGCTACGACACGCTGATCCTCGACGAGGCCCACGAGCGCAGCCTGAACATCGACTTCCTCCTGGGTTACCTGCACGAGCTGCTGCCGCGCCGTCCCGACCTGAAGGTCATCGTCACCTCGGCGACCATCGAGCCGCAGCGGTTCGCGGACCACTTCGGCGGCGCGCCGATCGTGGAGGTTTCCGGACGGACGTACCCGGTGGAGATTCGCTACCGGCCGTTGGAGGTTCCGGTGTCGAGCGGTACAGGCGACGACCCGGACGACCCCGATCACGAGGTCGTGCGCACCGAGACCCGAGACGAGGTCGAGGCGATCGTCGACGCGGTCGGGGAACTGGAGGCCGAGCCCGCCGGCGACGTCCTGGTGTTCCTCTCGGGTGAACGCGAAATCCGTGATACGGCAGAGGCTTTGGGCGGACTGAGAAATACCGAGGTGCTTCCCCTGTACGCCCGGCTGCCCACCGCCGAGCAGCAGAAGGTGTTCGCGCCCCACACCGGGCGCCGGGTCGTGCTGGCGACCAACGTGGCCGAGACGTCGCTGACCGTGCCCGGCATCCGCTACGTCGTCGACCCCGGCAACGCCCGCATCTCGCGGTACAGCCGCCGCCTGAAGGTGCAGCGGCTGCCGATCGAACCCATCTCGCAGGCGTCCGCCGCGCAACGGGCCGGCCGCTGCGGCCGCGTCGCTGCCGGGGTGTGCATCCGCCTGTATTCCGAGGAGGACTTCGCGGCCCGTCCGCGGTACACCGAGCCCGAGATCCTGCGGACCAACCTCGCCGCGGTGCTGTTGCAGATGGCGGCGCTGCGGCTCGGCGAGGTGGAGAACTTTCCGTTCCTCGACCCGCCGGACCGGCGCAGCATCCGCGACGGGGTGCAACTGCTGCAGGAGTTGGGGGCGTTCGACGCCCACGGCGCCATCACCGACCTCGGGCGCCGACTGGCGCGGCTGCCCGTGGACCCCCGGCTGGGCCGGATGATCTTGCAGGCCCAGGCCGAGGGTTGCGTGCGTGAGGTGCTGGTGTTGGCCGCCGCGCTGACCATTCCCGACCCGCGGGAACGTCCCACCGACCGCGAGGAGGCGGCGCGCCAGAAGCACGCCCGCTTCACCGACGACGGTTCCGACTTCCTGTCCTACCTCAACCTCTGGCGATACCTACAAGAGAAACGAAAAGCGCTGACCGGCAACGGCTTTCGCCGGATGTGCCGAGACGAGTTCCTGCACTACCTGCGCATCCGCGAGTGGCAGGACCTGGTCGGGCAACTGCGCAGCATCGCCCGTGACCTGGGCGTCGTCGAAGACGCCGCATCCGCGGAGCCGGCCGAACCGGCGCGGGTGCACGCGGCGCTGCTGGCCGGCTTGCTGTCGCATATAGGGATGCGCCGAGAGGACGGGCGCGAGTATCTGGGCGCGCGGAACTCGCGCTTCCTGCTCGCGCCGGGCTCGGCGCTTACCAAACGGCCGCCGCGCTGGGTGGTCGTGGCGGAACTGGTCGAAACCAGCCGCCTCTACGGGCGCACCGCCGCGCGGATCCAGCCCGAGGTGGTCGAGCGGGTCGCGGGCGATCTGGTGCAACGCACCCACAGCGAGCCGCATTGGGACGCCAAGCGCGGCGAGGTGATGGCCTACGAGCGGGTGACGCTCTACGGCCTGCCACTGGTCGCGCGCCGTCGCGTCGGGTATGCCCACGTGGAGCCGGCGGTGGCGCGGGAGCTGTTCATCCGGCATGCGCTGGTGGAGGGGGACTGGCAGAGCCGCCACCGCTTCCTCCGCGACAACGCGCGGCTGCGCGCCGAGCTCGAGGAGCTCGAGGAGCGGGCCCGCCGCCGCGACCTACTTGTCGGTGACGATGAGGTCTACGGGTTCTATGACGCGCGCGTGCCCGCGGATGTCGTGTCGGCGCGCCACTTCGACGCGTGGTGGCGCAAGCAGCGCCACAAGACACCACAGCTGCTCACGTTCACTCGTGACGACCTGTTGCGCACTGGCGACACGGCCGACGCCGAGCGGCCGACCGTCTGGCGTTCGGGTGATGTCGCGCTGCCGCTGACCTACCGGTTCGAGCCGGGCGCCCCCGACGACGGCGTCACGGTGCACGTGCCGATCGACGTGCTCGCGCGGTTGGGCGGTGACGAGTTCGCCTGGCAGGTGCCGGCGCTGCGCGAGGAGCTGGTGACCGCGCTCATCCGTTCACTGCCAAAGGACCTGCGCCGCAACTTCGTTCCCGCCCCCGACACCGCGCGTGCCGTGCTGGCTGGGATCGACCCGGCGGGGGAGCCGCTGCTGGAGGCGTTGCGGCGCGAACTACGCCGACGCACCGGGGTTTCGGTCCCGGTCGACGCCTTCGATCCGGACAAGCTTCCGGCGCACCTGCGGGTGACCTTCGCGGTCGAGTCCGGTGACGGCACCGAGGTCGCTCGCGGGAAGGACCTGGCCGCGTTGCAACAACGGCTGGCCGCGCCCGCCCGCCGGGCCGTCGCCCTGGCGGTCGCCGCCGAGCTGGAACGGACCGGCCTGCGCGGCTGGCCCGACAACCTCGACGCGGTGCCACCCGTCATCGAGCGAACGGTCGACGGACGCACCGTCCGCGGCTTTCCCGGTTTCGTCGACGCCGGCGGCGCCGTCGGCCTGCGGGTGTTCGCGAACCAGGCGGAGCGGGACGGCGCGATGGGCCCGGGCATGCGCCGGTTGGTGCGGCTGAGCGTGCCGTCTCCGGTCAAAGCCATTGAGCGGCAATTGGATCCGCGCACACGGCTCGTCCTCGGCGCGAACCCGGATGGCTCCCTGGCCGCGCTGCTCGAGGATTGCGCCGACGCGGCGACGGACCCGCTGCTGCGGAGGCCGGTGTGGAATAGGGACGAGTTCGCCGCGCTGCGCGATGGCGCGGCCGGCGCTCTGGCGCCGGCGACCGCCGACATCGTGGCCCGTGTGCAGCAGGTGCTGGCGGCCGCGCAGGACGTGCGGCTGCTCCTGCCCGGTCGGCCCGCGCCCGCACAGACCGACGCGATCGCCGACGTCCAGGCTCAGCTGGGCCGGCTGTTGCCGCCGGGGTTCGTCACGGCCACGGGTCGCGCCCACCTGTCCGACCTCGTCCGCTACCTGACGGCAATCCGCCGGCGCCTCGAGCGGCTGCCGTCCGCGGTCGAGCCGGACCGGGATCGGATGCGGCGGGTGCACGCCGTCCAACACGCCTACGAAGAACTGGCGCACACGCTGTCACCCGTGCGGCGGGCGGCGGAGGACGTCCGCGACGTTGCGCGGCAGATCGAGGAATTGCGGGTCAGCCTGTGGGCGCAGCAGCTGGGCACGCCACGGCCGGTGAGCGAGCAGCGGATCTACCGCGCCATCGAGGCGCTGCGCGACAGTCCGTGAATTACCTTCCCACTCTCAACCTATAGCGCACTGGGGGGCTTGCGGCAAGGCCAGGGTGATGCCGCACAATCGCTGGCCGAAGCCATTTTTCGCTCTACAGCAGGGGGTTGGGAGTGCTGTCACCCAGGAATGTCGAACATGCGGTGCTGATAGCCGGAGGCGGCCCGACGGGACTGATGCTGGCCGGTGAATTGGCGTTGGCGGGGGTCGATGTGGCGATCCTCGAGCGGCGCCCCGACCGGAATCTGATCGGTGCGCGCGCCGGGGGTCTGCATGCGCGCACGATCGAGGTGCTCGATCAGCGCGGCATCGCCGACCGGTTTCTCGCCCGGGGCCAGGTCGCCCAGGTCGCCGGGTTCGCCCAGATTCGGCTGGACATCAGCGACTTTCCCACCCGGCATCCGTACGGTCTTGCCCTGTGGCAGAACGAGATCGAAAGCATCCTCGCCGACTGGGCAAACGAGCTCGGGGTGCGAATGCATCGGGGACAAGAGGTGACGGGCATCGCCCAGGACGCCAGCGGTGTTGACGTCACGTTGTCCGATGGCCGTTCCATGCGAGGCGGATACCTCGTCGGCTGCGACGGCGGCCGTAGCGTCGTCCGGAAAGCCGCCGGTATCGATTTCCCGGGCTGGGAGCCGACGACCAGCTACCTGCTCGCAGAGGTCGAAATGGATTACGGCACCGGCGATTCGCCCGAGTGGGGCATTCGCCACGACGCGCTCGGCGTCCATTCTCTGGCCGCGTCCGAGGGCGGCGGGCCGGTTCGTGTCATGGTCACCGAGCGGCACCTGGGACCAAACAGCGAACCCACGCTGGACGACCTGCGTGAGGGGCTCATCGCGGTCTACGGCACGGACTACGGGATCCACAGTCCCGCTTGGCTTTCCAGGTTCGCCGACACGGCGCGACAGGCCGCGAGCTATCGCGCGGGGCGTGTCCTGCTGGCCGGCGACGCCGCGCATGTGCACCACCCGGTGGGCGGACAGGGTCTGAACACCGGTGTACAGGACGCGGTCAACCTGGGCTGGAAGCTGGGACAGGTGGTCGACGGCACGTCACCCGACAGCCTGCTCGACACCTACCACGCCGAACGGCACCCGGTCGCCGCGCGCGTGCTGCGCAACGCGGTCGCGCAGATGGCGCTCCTGCGCCCCGACGACCGCACCAAGGCCTTGCGCGACACCATGTCCGACGTCCTCGGCATGGACGAACCACGCAAACGGTTCGCCGCGATGATGTCGGGCCTGGACATCCGCTACGACCTCGGCGACGGACACCCGCTGCTCGGACGCCGAATGCCCGATCTCGACGTCGTCAGCGCCGACGGCCCGCTGCGGGTCTACTCGCTGTTACACCGCGCCCGGCCGGTGCTGCTCAACCTCGGTGAGCCGGGCCGATTCGATATCGGCCGGGTCCAGACGATCGACGCGGAATACGCCGGTGGGTGGGAGCTTCCGGCGCTCGGCGCGGTCGAGGCCCCTGATGCGGTGCTGATCCGGCCGGACGGACATGTCGCCTGGGTGGGCGGTTCCACCGGTGCGGGGCTTCGGGACGCGCTCGACGCCTGGTTCGGCGCGCCGTCCGCGGTCAGGCCTTAGTCGGGCGGCTCCTCCGTGGAGCCTCGAGTGGGGGCGCGCTCGCGGTCGCTGGGCTTGCCGGCGACGCCTTCGGCCTCACGATCGTCGGCGACTTTCTCCTCGAGCTTGTCAACGATGTCTTCCAGCTCCTCCGAGTGACCCCGTAGGTCCTTGTCCGGTCTCGTCATATCGCTTTCCATCGACTGTGGTCGGGTACCGCCCCGCCGGTACCCCATACCCCGTCAGCCGGACGGTAACCGGCCGTGGAGTGTGATCCTGCCATCCCGGGCGCCAAACGCCGCGTTGAAGGGGCCCGGGGAGTGAGGGACGCGACATAACGCCGCGGCGATGGAAGTATCGCAGGGGTGGCCGATAAGAAACCGCAGACCATCTCGTACCCGGCGGCCGGTGGGCGTCCGCACCGTCACGAAACCGAATCGCTCGACCCGCACGTCATCGTCCTGTTCGGCGCGACGGGGGACCTGGCGAAACGCAAGTTGCTCCCCGGGCTGGCCTATCTGGACCAGTCCGAGCTTGCACCGGACATCCAAATCGTCGCGACGTCGTTGGAAGACATCAGCGACGACGAATTCCGGGAGATCGCGAAAGAGGCGATCGATTCGTTCGGTAGCCACAAGCTCTCGGACGAACAATGGGCCAACTTCGCGAAGATCATCACCTACATTCCGCAGGGCCGCGGGCCGGAGGCGCTGGCGGAGGCCGTCGCCGAAGCCGAAGCCAACCTGGGCCCCAAGGTCAGGCGGTTGCACTACCTGTCGGTGCCGCCGAAGGCCGCGCGAGAAGTCATTTCCATGTTGCGTGAGGCGAAACTCGTCGACCGCTCGCGTGTAGTGATGGAGAAACCGTTCGGAACCGATTTGGCGAGCGCGGTCGCGCTGAACGACTTCGTGCACGAAACGTTCGAGGAATCCCAGATCTTTCGGATCGATCACTTCCTGGGCAAGGAGGCGGCCCAGAACATCCTGGCGTTCCGCTTCGCCAATGGTCTGTTCGAGCCGATCTGGAACCGCAACTTCATCGACCATATTCAGATCGACATCCCCGAAGCCCTCGGCCTGGATCAGCGGGCTAACTTCTACGAGGAGACCGGCGCCTACAAGGACATGGTGGTGACCCACCTGTTCCAGGTGATGGCGTTCGTGGTGATGGAGCCGCCGACGGCGCTGGAACCCTTTGCCATCAGCGAAGAAAAGAACAAGGTGTTCCGGTCGATGCTGCCGGTCAAGCCTTCCAACGTCGTACGCGGCCAATACGGCGGATACCGCGACGAAAAAGGCGTGGCCAAGGATTCCGACACCGAGACGTTCATCGCGCTCAAGGTCGGCATCGACAATTGGCGCTGGGCCGGCGTGCCCATCTATCTGCGCACCGGCAAGAAGATGGCCGAGGGCATCCGCATCATCTCGATCGCGTTCAAGGAGGCGCCGCGAACGATGTTCCCGCCAGGCTCGGGGGTGGGGACTCAAGGTCCCGACCACCTCACGTTCGACCTGGCCGACAACTCCAAGGTGTCGTTGTCGTTCTACGGCAAGCGGCCGGGCCCCGGCATGAAGCTGGACAAGCTGTCCATGCAGTTCTCCTCCCAGGAGATCGACACCGTCGTCGATGTGCTGGAGGCGTACGAACGGCTCATCCTGGACGCGATGCGCGGTGACCACACACTTTTCAATACCGCCGAGGGCATCGAATCGCTGTGGGAGCGTTCGCAGGAGCTGCTCGACGACCCACCGCCGGCCAAGATGTACCAGCCGGGCACGTGGGGCCCCAACGCGATTCACCAGTTGATCGCGCCGAACGCGTGGCGGCTGCCGTTCGAACGGGAATGGCGCGACGCCAAGCCCGACCGCTAGGAGCGCATTCAGCCCAGCTCGGCGCTGATGTAGGTGATGGCGTGCCGGAACCGCTTGATGATCTCGTTGTCCGGCATGACGAAGCCGTGGTCGGCGTATAGCTGCTCGGTGGGGTAGGGGGTGACCACCCAGCCGGTGGCCGCCAGGCGTTCCCCGGCGGGGTGGCGCTCCCCGTGCCACACCAGGTCGGCGACGTCGATGTCCAGTCCGTGCTTGCGCCACGCGGCGCGCATCGCCCGGGCTCGCTCGTCGGTGAACACGGCCATGTCCCTGATGTTCTCGGTGGCCAGCCGGCTACCGGGCGCGCTCAGCGCGGTGATGTTGTCCAACAGCCGGTCCTGCGCCTGCGGCGGCAGGTAGGGAAGCAGGCCTTCGGCGATCCAGGCGGTGCGCACCGACGTGTCAAAGCCGTTGTCGCGCAGCGCCGTTGGCCAATCGTCGCGCAGGTCGACAGCCACGGTCCGCCGTTCGGCGGTCGGTTCGGCGCCGAGGCGGGCCAGCGTGTCGCTCTTGAAGGCGATGACCTCGGGCTGGTCGACCTCGTAAACCACCGTGCCCGGCGACCAAGCCAACCGGTATGCCCGGGCGTCGAGTCCGGCGGCCAAGATGACGGTCTGACGTATGCCGGCTCCGCTCGCGGAGGTGAGGAAGTCGTCGAAAAACCGGGTGCGCACGGCTATTTGCTCGCGACGCTGCTGCAGGGTGAAGGGCATATCGTCGTCGTCGAGCGGGATTTCGCCGTCCAGCATGCGGACGAAGAAGGGGTGCCCGACCGCGCGTACCAAGGGCTCGGCGAACCGGTCATCGAGCAGCGGATCCGGCCCGCGGGAGGCCAGCGCGCGGGACGCGGCGACCATCGTCGCGGTCGCCCCGACGCTGGAGGCCAAGTCCCAGCTGTCGCCTTCGGTGCGTGCCGAACCAAGTGATGACACTCGCCGCTCCCTCCTGTATCCCCGCGGATCGCCTGCGCGATCACACCGCCAAGACCGAAGGGTACTTTCTGCCTATGCCGCGCTCACCACGCACCCGTTGAGCCCGACGACAGGAAGCGAATCACTCGATGGCACCGACCCTGCGCCCGCGCCGCTCCGCGTTGTACCTGCCCGGCAACAAGCCGCGGGCCTTGGAGAAGGGGAAATCGCTGCCCGCGGACGTGGTCATCTTCGACCTCGAAGATGCCGTGGGGCCCGACGCCAAAGCCGATTCGCGGGCGACGGTGTGCGAAGCGGCCTCGTCGGGCGGCTACGCGCCCCGCGAGGTCGTGGTGCGCATCAACGGCTTGGACACCGAGTGGCACGACGAGGACCTGGCGGCGGTGGCCGGTACGAGCGCACACGGCGTGCTGGTGCCCAAAGTCGAGTCGGGCGAGCAGGTCCGGGCGCTGGCCGCGACCTTGGGCAGGCTGGGCGCTCCGGATTCGTTGCAGCTGTGGGTGATGATCGAGACGCCGCGATCCTTCCTGCGGGCCGAAGAGATCGCCTCGGCCAGTGACCGATTGGCCGCGCTGGTGATCGGCACCAACGACCTGGTGAACGACCTGCATGCCCTGCACGTGCCCGGTCGCGCGCCCGTCGTCCCCGCGTTGTCCTTAGCGGTGCTGGGGGCCAGGGCGGCAGGGAAGGTGATCCTGGACGGGGTGTTCAACGACATCACCGATGAGGCCGGCTTTCGGGCCGAGGCGCGGCAGGGCCGCGAAATGGGTTTCGACGGCAAGAGTTTGATCCATCCGTCCCAGATCGGGCCCGCCAACGACCTTTTCGGTCCATCGGAGCGGGAACTCGCCGACGCCCGCAAGGTGGTGACGGCCTACCGGGAGGCGCGGGCGGCGGGGACGAGTGTCATCACGGTGGACGGTCGCATGATCGAGAGCCTGCACGTCCGCAACGCCGAACGGATCCTCGCCCTCGCCGAGATCATCGAGGAAGTGGCATCCGCGTCGTAGCCGTCCTGGCTTATTGCTTGTCGACCTTGCCCGCGATCTGACCGGCGAGCTTGACGGCCAAGTCGGCGGGATCCTTGCGGATCGCGCTGACATCGATCGCGACGTTGTTGCGGACCGTCAGCGCCCGCTGAGCGGTCATGGTGAGCAGGACGTTGCCGTTGTCGCGGATTGTCATCGTCAGCGTGGTGCTCAACGTGCCGTTGTCGTTGGAGACCGGTCCCACCTGCCAGCCCGTCTCCGGGGTGTCCTGCCCGGCCGGAGTCGTGAACTGCCGGTTGGCGCAGGCCGGCCAGCGCTGCGCCGAGGTCGCGTAGAAGGCGTTGGCTTCCTTGGGGGTCGGGAACAGCACCAGCACCTGTTCCACCTCGGGGTCCGGCTCGTTGGAATTCGGGGGAAGTGACGCAGTTTCGTCGTCGCCGCTCACCGCGGTGTAGCCGCTACCGGCATACACGGGAGCCTGCCCGGGGCCGATCGCGTAGACGCAGTCGTCGGGGAATTTCCAGCCCGCGGGCCACGGCTGCTTCGCGGCGTCGTCCTTCAGCTTGTCGTTCTTTTCCTTGCTCTTCGATCCGGTGGCGCCCAGGGCGCTGTCGAGGTCCGCGGACGTAAGCAGCAAGCCCGGCAGCGCCGCCTGCGCGACCGGCGGCCTGGTGGACGTCGTGGTCGAGGAGCCGGGAGCACCGCCGTTGCTGCCGCCGCACGCGGCAACCAGGATCCCGATGGCGGCGGCGGACATCGCGGTCGTCAGTTGGCGCATGTGTTGCTCACCCTTCGTGCCGTCGGGCCCCCGCGCGACCGGCGCATCCGCTGCCCGATGCTCAGAGGTGGACGGAAGCATAACCGCTTCGACAGCAAATTGCGTGATTCGTCGCAAAGTCTTCAACAGTTCAGCACTTAGCCGCTGTTCCGGGTTGAGCCCGCGTGGACACTCGGCGATCTGACACCGGAACCGCACCCGCGGGACGACGCCGCGTGACGAAAGCGTTCGCAGATCAAGGGTTTCCTAGGTCAACAAAGGGGCGGTTCATGGCCCGTCCGCTTGTCGCACGACGTGTCGATGAGGTGAAGAAGACCCCACAAACCGCTTCGATCCGATACGCGGGCCGGTAGGGTGCTTGCAGCAAACACATCTTCGGGGGACGGAGGAGTGTCCGATGCGGCGAGCCCGAATGAGATGCGCAGGACTGGTCGCGATCGCGATCATCGCAGCGGGATGCTCGAACGACTCGTCGCCGACGGCCTCCTCGACCAGTCAATCGGCGACCCCGAGCTCGCAGGCGCCGTCACCGTCACCGACGTCGCCGGCGCCGTCTTCCGCGCAGCCTCAGTCGTTCGACCAATCCACCTGCCTCGACATCTCCTTCGCCAAGGACAACCTGATGGTGGCCAACAACCCGGAGAAGGCGCGCAAGTACGCCGACACACTGGAGAAGTACGGCCCACCCGACAGCGTGAAGGCCGCCATCGAGCACTTCGTCACCACCGGCGGCGCACAGCCCAACGATGCCGATCTGAACAGCAACAGGGACGTGATCACCAACTGGATCAAGCAGGCCTGCCCCAACGTGAACCCTTGACGCCGGCCGCGTCTGTCCAGCGCGTAGTCGGCTAAGCCCCGCGTCTTCGCGTGGCCGAATCCGATTGCGCCAACGGGCGCGTGGATCCGAAGTGCTCTACCGTGATGGCAGCGGAGGACGGCCGCGCCTCTTACGGCGCGGGTCCCGCGGCCCGGGCCAGTCGATCAACGGCGGCCACGCGGTAGGTTGATTCGGTCCCCGGGTGATTCGAGAGGAGATACCGTGCGCCAAACCACGGCCATGGCCGAGGCCGACCGCACGTGGATGGTCGACACGCTGCTCGCGCTGCTGCAGACGCCAAGTCCGGCGGGCCGGACGGACGCGGTGATGCAGCTCATCGGTGACATCTTCGATGGCTTCGGCGTCCCGTTTTCGCTGACGCGGCGCGGGGCGCTGACCGCCGAGCTGCCGGGGGAGTCGGCGACGACGGACCGCGCGCTGGTGGTTCACGCCGACACGATCGGGTGCATGGTCCGTCGGCTCAAGGACAACGGGCGTCTCGAGGTGATACCGGTCGGCACCTTTTCGGCCCGGTTCGCCGCGGGCGCCCGGGTGCGAATCTTTTCCGACGATCCCGACGAGTTCATCACCGGGACCGTCCTGCCGCTCAAGGCCAGCGGGCACGCTTTCGGTGACGAGATCGACCTGCAGCCCACCGACTGGGAACACGTCGAGGTCCGGGTCGACCGCCAGGTGCACTCGCGAGAGGACCTGGTCCGTCTCGGGCTGCAGATCGGCGACTTCGTCGCGCTGATCGCCAGCCCGGAACTGACCGCCGACGGCTACATCGTGTCCCGTCACCTCGACGGCAAGGCGGGCGTGGCGATCGCGCTGGCGCTGGCGAAGAATTTCGCCGAGAACAAAGTGGTGCTGCCGCACCGCACGATGGTCATGATCACCATCACCGAGGAGGTCGGCCACGGGGCGAGCCACGGCCTGCCCGCCGACGTCGCCGAATTGGTCTCGGTGGACAACGCGGTGTGCGCGCCGGGCCAACACTCCATCGAGGACGGCGTCACGATACCGATGGCCGACCTGCACGGTCCGTTCGACTATCACCTGACGCGCAAACTGTGCCGGCTCGCCGAAGAGCAGGACATCCGTTGCGCGCGAGACGTATTCCGGTTCTATCGCTCCGACGCCGCCGCGGCGATCGAGGCGGGTGCGGGCACCCGCGCGGCACTCGTCGGGTTCGGGCTCGACGGAAGCCATGGGTGGGAGCGCACTCATCTGGATTCGTTGCAGGCGGTGTACTGCCTGCTGCACTCCTGGCTGCAGACGCCACTGACGTTCGCCAAGTGGGACGCCAAGCCGTCGGGCAAGCTGCGCGACTTCCCGTCGTCCAAGCAGCCCGCCCCCAGCGAGCGGTGGGTGCCGTTGGCCCGTGGCGAACACGATTCGCCCGGCGAGGCGTCGCCGGGTTCGCACTGGCCCCCGTCGGAGGGGCCCCAGGCCTGAGGCGCGGCGCCTATCGGCGGCCGCGGGGGATTCGGTCCGCGCGCCAGCAGCGGGACTTCATCGGGACCTCGATCGCTTCGGCGCCGGAGAAGCGCGCGGTCAAGGCGGCGCGGGCATTGGCCAGTCGCGCCGCACGCTCGTCGGCAGACGCGATGATCACCCTGCTGTACGTGCCGACCATCGCGACGACATCGTCGATCGTCATGGTCCGCACGAAGGTGAACGTCTCGCGGGAAACGTTGTGAAAGATCTGCGGATCGGGGAGCACGACGTTCTCGTGTCGCCGGCGGAAGCGGTCGGGGGATTCCGACTCGGGTGTGTCCTCGCCCGGAAGCAGGTCCAGGTCGCGGACCCAATCGACCTCACGATCTCGGCTGGTCCAAATCAGGCCGAATCGTCCGTGGTCACGCAACACCCGGCCGATCTCGGGAACGGCGCGCCGAGGATCCATCCAGTGCCATGCCGACGAGACGAACACCGCATCGACGGCCGCATCGGGGAGCGGGATCGATTCACCGGTGCCTTCGACGGCACGCACCTCGGGCGAGCGCCCGGTGAGCACCGCGCGCATGCGCGCGTCGGGCTCCACTGCGATGACCTCCGCCGCCCTGCTCAGCAACGCCCGGGTGAACAGACCGGTACCCGCACCCAGGTCGACTGCCACCTCGCAGCGGGGCGGCACCAGCCAGTGCACCGCTTCTTCCGGAGGTCGGGGACGAAAGCCGTCGTAGTCCTCGGCGATCGAGCCGAAGGACATCGCGCGTTCCTGGCGATCGGTCATATCCGCCAAGGTAAGCCCGCTCGCTGGGCAACAGATGAGAAAGAGTTGTGCCTCACCACAGCGCGCTGTGATTGACGAGCGCGTCGGCCACCAACCCGATTCCGAAGACCAGGAACAACAGCCGCACCGACATCGGGCCGTAACGGGTGAGTACGCGCACCAGCCGACGCTGAATACGCTTGGCCCGCATAGTTTTTCTCATCGACAGCGCAAGGATCAGCGACGGCGGCGAGAGCGCGATCGCCCAGTAGACGATGATGGCCAATGGCCAGAGCGGCGGTCGCGGGTGCAAAGCCGCGAGCATGGCCAAGCCGGTGAGATACGGAATGGCGGTTGGCGCTTGTCCACTACCGACCGCCAGCCCGAGGAATCCGAGCAGCCAGGGACGCTCCCGCATCGCCGCCAGCGCCCAACCCGGCGCCGACGATTGTGCGGTCAGCGGGAAATATGCCAGGCCGGTGAGCAGCAGGCCGAGCGCCAGTTCGCCGCCGAACCGGATGGCCGGTGTCAGGTGGAAGCCGACGACATGGGTCAAGAAGCTGAGACCCAGAACCGTGCACAGCCCGAACGTGGTGGTCACGACGAACACGCCCGCGATAAAGCTCAGGGCGCCCGGAACCGGCGACCGGCGGCGCAACCGGCTGTCGAAGACGACCGCCGAGACCACGCCCACGTTGAGGACGTTCAACGAGTCGAGAAGCGCCAGACCGGCAAGCGCCACCACGAGAGCACCCACGCGCTTGGACCCCGCCTACCGGGTGCGCTTGCCGGGCGCGGACATCGAGGCGGCGGTCATGCTGCAAGAGAATACGAGTCGCTGGGCGGCGTGTCCGTCCGAGGCGGTCCGGGGCGCTCGCGTTTGTGCATCACCGGGGCGGCTCGTATCGATCTCGATCCGGTCACACGGCACGGTGCACCGCGGCTTTGGTCGGCGCGCGTTTGACAATGCGGGGCATGAGGCAGACGTGGGTGCCCGGCAATGGCGCGTGAAATATCCCGCCAGACGTTCCTGCGGGGAGCCGCCGGAGCCTTGGCCGCCGGCGCGGTTTTCGGCTCTGCCCGGGCCACCGCCGCGCCGAATCCCACCGGCTGGGAGGGCCTGTCGACCGCTATCGGCGGGCAGGTGCTACTACCGGACAACGGCGCGTTCGGTTCGGCGAAGCAGGTGTTCAACACCAACTACAACGGCTCGACGCCCGCCGCGATCGTCACCCCTACGTCCGCGGCTGACGTGCAGAAGGCCATGGCGTTCGCCGCGGCCCACAACCTGAAGGTCGCCCCGCGCAGCGGCGGGCATTCGTACATCGGGGCGTCCACGGCGAACGGCGTCATGGTGATCGACCTGCGTCAGCTGCCCGGGGGCGTCAACTACGACGCCGCCACCGGGCAGGTGACGGTGACGCCCGCGACGAGCCTGTACGCGATGCACCAGACGCTGGCCGGCGCCGGCCGGGGCATCCCGACGGGCACGTGCCCGTCGGTCGGCGCGTCCGGGCACGCCCTGGGTGGGGGATTGGGCGCCAACTCCCGGCACGCGGGGCTGCTTTGCGACCAGCTGGTGTCGGCGTCGGTGGTGCTGCCCGGCGGCCAGGCGGTGACCGCGTCCAACGCCAGCAACCCCGACCTGTTCTGGGCGTTGCGCGGTGGCGGCGGCGGCAACTTCGGCGTCACGACGGCGCTGACGTTCGCGACGTTTCCGACCACCGATCTCGACGTGGTCAACCTCAACTTCCCGGCGGAGGCGCTCGCGCAGGTATTGGTTGGCTGGCAGAACTGGCTTCGCACCGCCGACCGGAACAGCTGGGCGCTGGCGGATGCCACCGTCGACCCGATGGGAACGCATTGCCGCATCATGGCGACGTGCCCGGCCGGTTCGGGCGCCGCCGTCGGCGCGAACATCACCAAAGCCGTTGGCGTCCAACCGACGGGGACCGAGAATCACACGTTCAACTACCTGGACCTGGTGAGGTACCTGGCCGTCGGGAACCTCAACCCGGCACCACTGGGATACGTCGGTGGATCCGACTTGCTGCCCGTCGTCGATGCGGCCACCGCCCAGGGCATCGCCCAGGCGGTCAACGCCTTTCCCCGAGGGGCAGGCCGAATGTTGGCGATCATGCACGCGCTGGACGGCGCCCTCGCCGATGTGGCACCGGGCGCGACGGCCTTCCCGTGGCGCCGGCAGTACGCGCTGGTGCAGTGGTACGTCGAGACCGGCGACGCGACGGCGGCGACGAATTGGCTCAACACCGCGCACCAGGCCGTGCAACCGCACTCGGTCGGGGGATACGTCAACTACATCGAGGCGAACCAACCAGCCTCACGCTATTTCAGCTCGAACCTGTCCCGGCTGGCCGCCGTGCGCCAAAAGTACGATCCCGGCCGAATCATGTTCTCGGGGCTCAACTTCTAGTGAATGGCGTACGCGTCTGACGCCGGGACATAATCCCGAGCATGACCGACACGGTAAATGTGACGCTGGATCGCGACAGCGTGGCGATGGGCGACGACGTCGAGTCCCATCGGGTCTTCTGGGTCATGCCCGAGTCGGCCACCGTCGACGACCTGCTGGTTGAGATCACCCGCTATGTACCGGGAATCGCCGGCCCGGCCGGGTGGATCGTCGAGGTCGACACCGAGGACCAGGGGCGTCGACGCGAGCTCGGCGCGATCTACACCCGCGATGACCTCAAACAAGAACCCCACATCTGCAGATTCGCGTCAGGCAAGACGACGTTGGGCGAGCTGGCCCGCTGGGCGCGAATCCCGGACCTCGACGTCTACGTCCGCTACCTGACCTGGGATATGGCGCGCCCCCTGGCACTCAGCGAACTGACGGCCGGCCCCACCTACACCGGCGCCCAGCCGACGAAGCTGCAGTCCGAAGCCGCGGCACAGGCCAATACCGATTGGACCCTGGTGCATGAGCTGAATCGACGCGCCGCCGCGATCGCTACCGCGCGCCGGGACTGGATTCGCACGATTATCCTCTCGCGGCACACGCCGCCGCCCGGGACCGAGGCGTTCATCGCCCGGAAGTTCTACTACCTGGCCGATCGGCACTGCCCCGCCAGCATGGATGTGGCCGCGCAACTGTTGACGACCGACGAAGCGCGATACGAGAACCTCGAGCTATCAACCGATTTCGACACCCGCCCGGCGGTGGTGACCCTGGCGATGGTTCTTTCCGCGTTCGAGTGGAACGCCGTCCGCGGCAACTGGCGAGCCGGGGAACGCCCATACCTCAAGCCGTATTTCGAGTATCTCGAAGGCTGCGGATACCGGCTCGAACCCATCGAGCAGGTCATGGCGGGCCGCATCACCGCCGAGCAATTGAAGTTCTCGGCGAGCGACACCGCCAGGCTGGAGCGCATTCGCCGGCTGAGGGATCTCCAATACCAGCTGCGCATGAACCGCTACTACAACAACACGCTCACTGACGACCAGTACCGCGCGGCTATCGGTTCGGTCCACGCCGAATTGACCGAGCTGGGTGAGCTGCCGGGCCCCATCTAGGCGCCTCGCGCGATCGCGGCACCGCGGGCGCTAGTCGCCGGCGAGTTCGTCGAGCAGTGCGTGATTCAACCCGAAGGCCACTCTGACCTCGTCGACGATGCGATCGACGTCGCGCGCGCTCGGGCGGAGCGCGTCAAGGCGGGCACGATAGGAGTCTTTGTACGGCTTGGGCCGCATGGGGAATTCGTAGAACGCGACCCCGACGCCGCGAAGATCAAATGCGCGATCGAGGGCGTGGAGGATGATCCGGCCTCCGGAGAGGTCTCCGAGGTAGCGCGTGTAGTGGTGGGCCAGAAGCGAGCCACCCCACGCCAGCGCGGCGATCCGCTCGCTGTATGCGGTCGCCGCGGGGGAGTCGACATCCCGCGTGCCGTCGGTGCGCCAGTGCCGCAGATCGGCGTCGATGGCCGCGACGCGCTCCAATGCCGGGTCGTACACGGCGGCGACCATGGGGTCCTTGCGACAGGCCCGCATGGCGTCCTCGAGGGCGGCGTACACCACGCGTAGCCGAAGCAGATATTCGGAATAGCCGCGCGCGGTCACCCGGCCGGCCAGCAGTTCGGAAATGAAAGCGCTCTGCTCGGCGGCGACGTGTTCGGCCGCCGACCCCTCCTTCATCGCGATCGACAATCGGCCGCGTGTTGGACTGTCAATCGGGCGCATGTCCTGCTCAGATTACCTTGGCGATTGCGGGCATGAAGGTGACGGAGGCAACCGCAACGCCTAGGCTCGAGTAATTGACACGGATGAAACGGGTGAGCCTCAAGCAACGGGGTGGCCCCACCGGCGTCGTCGTCGAATCTCGACTCGGCGCGTAGGGAGGGGAAATAAATTGGGTGCTCTAGGTATCGGGCTTTGACATCGGGCCCCGGGCGGCCACCCGTCGGCGAACCGACAGAGCTGATTGCGTGAACAGCGGCGATTCCCGTGTCCTTCGGGGGACGGTGGAGAGCCCGCCGAGCGACGACCTCCTTCCGGTCGGCACGCCGATTGACCTCGATAACTGCGCGCGCGAGCCGATCCATGTCCCGGGAAGCATCCAGCCGCGCGGTGTCCTCGCGGTGGTGCGCGAGTCCGATTTCGAGGTGCGGCAGGTCAGCGCCAACGTCGGCGACCTGCTCGGTCGACCAGTGGATGCCGTCCTGGGGCGGCACCTGTCGGCACTGATCGGTCCCGAGCAGGCCGCTCGCATCGAGCAGACGGCCAGGACCTACGGCGACTTGCGACATCGCAACCCGATCGAGTGCTCGATCGACGTCGGCGGCGAGCCGCGCGCGTTCGACGCCATCGTGCACCACGACTTCGGCGGTGTGCTCCTGGTGGAGCTCGAGATCGCCTACGGCGAGCGGCCGGTGTCGTTTCCGAACACCTACCAGGCGGTGCGGGGTGCGGTGGAGGAGTTGAACCGGGCCGAGACGCTGCCCGAGCTCTACGACACCGCCGCGCGGGCGGTTCGCGACCTGACCGCGTTCGACCGGGTGATGGTGTACCGCTACGACGAGGAGTACAACGGCGAGGTCGTCGCCGAATCCAAGCGGGAGGACCTGAACTCCTTCCTCGGTTTGCACTACCCGTCCACCGACATCCCGGCGCAGGCGCGTGCGCTGTACGAGAAGAATTGGATTCGCCTGATCTCCGACGTCGACTACACGCCGGCGCCGCTGGTGCCGTCCGTCGACCCGGCGAGCGGCATGCCGCTGGACCTCACGTACGCGACGCTGCGCAGCGTCTCGCCCATGCACATCGAATACCTGCAGAACATGGGCGTGCACGCCTCGATGTCGATCTCGTTGCTACGGCAGGGGAGATTGTGGGGCCTCATCGCCTGCCACCACTACGCCGGCGCCCACCTGCCGCCGTTCGGCACCCGAGCGGCGGCGGAGTTCCTCGGCTCCACCCTGTCGCTGCGGCTCGTGGACCGGTTCGAAGACGAGCAGCTGCACAGGCGGCTGGCCGCACAGGCGGTGCTGGGCAAGCTGACCGCCGCCACGCTCAACGACGCCGAGTCCCTGACGGGGGCGCTGCTCGGGGCGCCCGACCTGCTCGATCTCGTGCCCGCCGACGGTGTCGTCGTGGAGATTCAGGGCGATCGCCGGGCCCTCGGCTCGGTTCCGCCGCCGGAGGTGGTCGCCGCCGTCATGGGCTGGGCCCGCGGCGCGGACGACGAGGTCGCCGTGACCGATTGCTTGTCGCGCGAGTTGCCCGGGCTCGGCCTCGATCCTCAACTGGCCGCCGGCGCGCTCGCGATCAACCTGCCCGATGGCCAGCACGCCGTCTGGTTTCGGCGCGAGGTGCTGCGCTCGGTGGACTGGGGCGGCGACCCGCACAACAAGGCGATAGCGGTCAGCGAGGGCGCGGCGGTCAGGCTGAGCCCGCGCAAGTCGTTCGAGCGGTGGCGCGAGGTGGTTCGCCGGCGTTGCGAGCCGTGGACGCCGAACGATGCCGAATCCGCCGGAGCATTGCGCCGCCATCTGGTGGAGTCGCTGTATCGCCGCACGCGGGGCGCGCTGCGGGTGGCCGAGACGCTGCAACGCAGCCTGCTGCCCGAGGCGATCCCGACGCTCGAGAGCTGGCACCTGTCCGCCCACTACGAGCCGGCCGCGGGCGACAACGTCGGCGGCGACTGGTACGACGCGTTCGAGCTGCGCGACGGCAGGCTGATCGTGCTGATCGGCGACGTCGCCGGACACGGCATCGCGGCCGCCGGGATCATGGCGGCGCTGCGCAACGCCCTGCGCGCCCAGCTGTTCGCCGGGGCGCAACCGGCCGAGGCCCTCGGACAGCTCAATGACTTCTGCTTGCACATGCTGCCCGGCGCATTCGCCACCGTCGTCGCCGCCCGGGTCGACCTGTCCTCGGGACATGTGGAGGCCGCGTCGGCCGGCCACTTGATGCCGTTCCTGACCAACAGGGTGCCGGCGGCCGTCGCCGCGCCCATACGGCTGTCACCACCGATCGGCATCAAGGGCGTGACCTACGCGCCGAGCACGTTCACCATCGAGCCCGGGCACGGGCTGGTCTTGTACTCCGACGGACTGGTGGAGCGTCGCGGGGAGGCGATCGACGATGGCCTCGACCGGTTGGCCGCGACCCTGAGCCGCGCCGGCGAGCCACCCGCGTCCCGGATCTGGACGGAGATGGCGTCGGGCCACATCGAAGACGACGTCACCATCGTCGCCCTGCGTCGTCCCTGAGCTTTCTCGCGAAGCCGAACGCAGACGAGCGTCTACGTCTACAGTTCGGCAAACACCGACGCGCAAGGAACGAAGTCGTCGTCGAGCGCGTCGATGTGAACGCCATGAACGGCGTCGCCGTCACGTTCTACGTCACGGCGTTCTTCGGAGTCCGCGACGGCGCGATCACGTACTGGCGGGAGTATTGGGACACGACGCACGTCGCTCAGCAGCTCGGCATCGATCCCGCGCTCATGTTCGCACCGCTGAACAGTTGAGCGCCAAGGGGTTTGGTGCGCGAAGCTAGCCCGAGGCGCTCAGGATCTTGATCGCGAAGACGAGCGAGTCACCCGGGCCGATGCCGGCGCTGGGCTGACCGTTGGGGTAGCCATCGGCCGAGGTCATCGCGACGGCGACCGTGGATCCCACCTTTTGTCCCGCGATGGCCTTCTGGAAGCCGGGCACGACGCCGTTGAGCGGGAAATCGATGGCGGCGCCGCGTTGGTAGGAGCTGTCGAATACCGACCCGTCACGCCCATTAACCCCCATGTAGCAGACCGACACCGTGGCCGTGGGTGAGACCACCGGTCCGTCTCCGGCGTGCAGGGTGTGCACCTGGGTCTGGGTCACGCTGAACGGGGGCGTCACGTCCACGCGCGGAGCTGTCGTGTCGGTGGATCCGGTGACCGCGACGCTGCCGGTGGTCCCGGTCAGTGTCCAGTCGGGCGTTCCACCGCTCTGCGGTGGCGCCGTCGGGCATGAACCGGCTGCCAGCGCGGTGTCCGGCGCGGCTATCGCAAAGACGGTCGCCGCGACGCAGGCCGCGACACAGGAATACACCACGGAAGACTTCACGGCCGTCACGCTACCGACCGCCCCTTGCATCGCGCGCAGCCGGCCCACGGGTCGTCAAACGCGCTGTCATTTCAGCGAGCCAGCTTCCGGAGCTTTCGATATTCTTCATCCGTGCTGCTTTGAGCCCCGCAGGTATGGCGGCCCGGCAGAAAGGGAGCGAATCGAATGCCCTCACCTCGCTGGTTGGCCGCACTGAGCATTCCGTTGATGGCCGGCGCTGCCCTCGTCGGCAGCGCCGCCACCGCAACTGCCAATACCCCCCAGGACGACGCCTACCTCGCACAGCTGCACGCCGTCGGCCTGACCTGGCCACCGCAGACGGAGGAGGCGCTCATCGGGGAGGCGCACCTGATCTGTTACGACCTCACCTGGGGCTGGACGCCCCAACAGATCGCCGACGACGTGCACGCCCACCTGAACGCGCGGGGCGTCACCCTGTTAGACGTCGGAACCATGGTCGATGCCGCACATTCGATCTATTGCCCCGGCAATGTGTGCGACGCCCCGTCCCTTTGCACCTGACAACGCTCCCGGGGCACCGCCCGACGCATCCGCAGCCCTAGAAGGTTCTCGTCGAAGTCAGATCCGGGCGGGCCTCATCGCCCAGCGCTGCGCAGGCCGCGCCCTGTCGCGCGGCGCGAAGCGCGTGGAGGCGGCCTTCGGCTAGCCGAATCGACTCGACCCGGGTGAGATGTTCAGCTCCGTAATGGCCGAGAAACAGGTAAGCAAATCCGCAGAAGTACTTTCGCGGTGTGTCTTATCCTGCTTGCGAACCACGCCCGACAGAGTAAGGGGAATGTTGTCACTGACACGGAGCCGACTGGTGCTGGTCGTGTTGGCAACCGTCGGGCTCGTCGTGTTCGCGGCGACGTTGTTGACCTCGAGCGCCCCGGGCCGGGCGGTACTCGCCCCGGCGGGCTCGGTCGTTGCGGGCATACTCGCCATTGCGTGTGCGGTCATAGCCGCCCACGGTTCTCGAGGCCGCCAGCGCCTGGCCTGGGCCGCCATGTCTACCGGATTGGTCGGTTGGACCGCGGGCGAAGCGGTGTGGTGCTACGTCGCCTTGGGAGGCGCTCTTCCGGTCGCGGACCTCTCTCCGGCCAACCTGGGCTACCTGATTTTGCCGCTGTGCGCGTTGGGCGCCGCGATCACGATTCCCAGCCGCGACGACTCCCGATTCGGGATCGGCCTCCTCCTCGACGGCATCCTCATCACCGCGTCGCTGTTGGTGGTGCTCGTCATTCTGCCGCTGGGGCGGACGGCTCGACTCGCAGTGACGTTCAGCGTCCCGCAAGTGGTGTTGGCCGCCGCCGCCGGCGTGTATTTAGGGCTTGTCGCCACTGCCTTCATCGTGGTGCGCAAGGCCGAGCCGGGCCGCAAGCTTTCCCCGACGCTGATGATGCTGGGATGGGGAATCATCGCCGCCGCCGGGGTGGTCCACGCCTATCAGGATCATGCTGACCGGGCACCGAACGACCTCGTCGTTCTCGGTTGGGCCGTCGGCATGTACTTTTTCTCGCTGTCCGGTCTTACTTCTCGGCCGGGACCGGAGCCCGACTTCGGGTTTTCGCAACCGTCGTCGCGAGCGGCGCTCTGGCTGCCGTACCTGGCCGTGCTGCTGGCCATTGCCGTTGCCGCCGTGCACTTTTGGCCGGCGTACCGGGGTGAGGCGTTCATCTTCTCGGTCTGCGTGGTGCTGTTCGTCACCACCGTGGCCCGCCACATCTTGCTCCTGGACCGAAAGCAACGCCTCCTCGCCGCGGTATCCGACGCCGCTTTGCGGGACCCGCTGACCGGGTTGGCAAATCACCGCCTGTTCAACGATCGCCTGGCGCATGCGCTTCGCCTCCACGTTCAGCACGACGTGCCCGTCAGCGTGATGACGGTGGGCGTCGACGATTTCAAGCTGGTGAATGACACGCTGGGTTATGACGTGGGCGACGAACTGCTACGCGACGTCGGCGAGCGGATCCAGGCCAACATCAGCGACAGCCACACCGTTGCGCGGATGGGGGGCGACGAGTTTGCGGTGTTGGTCGAGGACCGTCCCGACGTGGCCGAGCAGGTTGCCAACGGACTGGCAAGGTCTTTCGAGGAACCCGTCGCCGTCGAGGATCACCGGCTGGACGTACGTTTGAGCATCGGCGTGGCCTCGGCCGGAACACAGGCCCTGACGCCGGGCGATCTTCTCAAACAGGCCGATGCCGCACGGTCGTACGCCCGGCTGCCCAGCTCCACCAACGTGCGGACGTTCAACTCTGAGATGGACGCGCAGCTCGCCGGGTTGCCGCCACATGCCGGTGCCATCGCGCGATTGCAACTGCTCGGCGAACTGAGACGGGCCATTGAGAACGATTCGCTGACCTTGCTCTACCAGCCGAAATTCTCCATGTCGACCGGTTCGGTGACCGGAGTAGAGGCGCTGGTGCGCTGGCAGCACCCGCGGTTCGGCGTGCTGGGCCCCGACGAGTTCTTACCGCTGGTCCGCGAGCACGGGCTGATACATGTGCTTACCGATCTGGTGCTGACGCGGGCCGTCTCCGACGCTGCCGCGTGGTACGCGGCGGGCACAGCGATCCCGGTCGCAATCAACCTGGGGGCGCCGTCTCTAGACAATGATGCGCTGCCGGACCGCATCATGTCCGTGCTCGCGGAGCGAGGGATGCCGCCCAGTTGCCTCACGATCGAGATCACCGAGGATTTGATGGTGGCCGACTTTGCGAGGGCCCGAACGGTGCTCAATCGTCTTCGTGAAAACGGCATCCGGGTGGCGATCGACGACTTCGGCAGCGGCTACGCCACTCTCACCTATCTGCGCGAACTCCCGGCCGACGAGATCAAGCTCGGCCGGGAATTCATAGCGCCGATCGTGCACGACGACCGGGCCGCCACCATTGCACGCTCGGTCATCGAGCTGGCATCCGCGTTCGGCATCGCCACCGTTGCGGAAGGTGTCGAGGACAGCGCCACCGCCCAGCGGCTCAAGGACTACGGATGCGATGCAGTACAAGGAAATTTCTTCTGCAGCCCGCTGCCCGCTTCCGAGATCTCCTGCGTCTCAGCGAATTCCACGCTGGCCGCACAGTAGTCGATCGGCGCCCCGAGTCATCAGCCCACCACCGAGCGCTCCAGCGAGGCCAGCGACTCGGCGAGGTAATCCTCAGCGAAGATCGGAATCTTGCCCACGCGGTCCCGAAAATCCTGCGATGTGCCGCTCCAGTCGTACGTGAGGGTGACGTCCGTTCCATCGCCGTTGGGGACGAGGTCGTAGCGCCAGAACCAGCCGCCGGCCGTATGGTTGCCGGCGTCGTCGCGTACGCCCGGCTTCCAGCCGATCGAGCGCTCCGCATCGAAGACATCGACCAGGTTGTGCGTGACGTAGTCGCCGCCGGCCTGTGGGAGGTACATGTTCATCGCGAACATCTGTCCCGCGGTGGTGATGGGGTCGGTGTCCACCGCATCGCGGACCCAATCGGTGGGCTCGGTGTTCTGGTGGCGGGACGGGTCGGCGAGGACGGCGAAGATCTCCGCCGGGGTAGCGGCGATGGTGCGGGTAACGACGTAGCGTTCAGCGTTCATCGTTGTCTGCACCTGTCCGGGGGCCGTAGGCGGCCGCGATGGCGGGCGAGTCGAGCCACCCCGAGTAGGTGGGCCGTGACGGCCAGCCTTCGGGCGAATCGAGCCATTCCTCTTGGCGGCCCCACGGCAGGATGTCGATCAGCCCGAATGTGTGACTCAGTTGCTCGGTGCCTCGCCCGTTGGTATGCCACGTGCGGTAGACGGTCTCGCCGTCGCGGAGGAACACGTTGACCCCGAAGCCGCCGCCGGGCGGCGCGTCCATGTCGGCGGCGAACGGGCTCTCTGAGGACGAATACCAGTCCATGCGGTTGCCGACCCTGTGCTTGTAGGCGAGAGCTTCTGCGATCGGGCCGTTCGTCACGATGACGAACCGGGCGTCATAGTTGTCCAGGAACTCCAGGCGGGTGAATTGCGACGTAAAGCCCGTGCACCCGCTGCACTGCCACTCCGCGCCGTCGGACCACATGTGGTGGTAGACGATCAACTGCGAGCGGCCGTCGAACACGTCCGCCAGGCGAATCGGCCCGTCGGCGCCCATCAGGGTGTAGTCGGGCAACTCGACCATCGGCAGACGGCGGCGCTGGGCGGCGATCGCATCCAATTCGCGGGTGGCCGCCTTCTCGCGTTCGCGCAGTTCGTCGAGCGCCGCGCGCCAGGTTTGTCGATCGACCACGGGCGGCAGGGTCGTGTGTACGGACATGGGATCCACCTTTGCTCGAAATTCGTCGGTCCGAAAGGTCTGACCGGTGGAGCGTGCAGAATTCATCGCTGCACGCCGCGGACCTCCACCCACCGGCTCCCTCGGCCGGCCTGCCGACCCCGCGCAACCGAGCCCGGCAGTTATCCGGGTCGCCCCGCACTTCGGGCCAAATCAGCTGTCGCCGAACGTAATTGGTCGGCAGAATGCAGCCGTTCCGGAAACCCGACGCGGGTGTAGGCCACCCCGCGCGGAGTGTGTACGCGCAGGTCCAGCCCGTACCGGTCGATGCCGGTGCACACCGCGGTATCGGCGTCCGGATAGCCGCCGAACGCGCGCGCCATCGCCGTCAGGGCGTCGCTGTGGTCGGCGTTGAGGTGCGCCAGGGCCCTCGGCGCGGCCGGCGCGACCGGATCCGGCGCGGCGGCCGCGTACTCGTCGCCGGTTGCCGAGTCCATCCGGCCGTAGCCACCCACCCAGCGCACCCTGCGCACGCTCAGCACCCACAGGGTGAAGTCGGTGAAGTCGACGTAATGGCGGGCTTCGGGCACCGCGTTCAGGTAGGCGGTCCGCGCCGCGCCTTGGTCGTCGGCCAATGGGGGAGCGACCCTGCCCGCCAGGGTGATGCGGCCGCCCGCCAGCGGGTCAGGTTCGGCGGCGGGCGCGACGATGGACAGGCTCGCCCGCGGGTCGGCGGCCAGGTTGCGACCATGTTCGGCGAGGTTTGACACGCACAGCACCGGAGCCCCGCCCAGCAATCCATAGGCCACCAGCGACGCCCAGGGGTCGCCGTCGGGGGTTAACGAGGCCAGCGCGGCGGCGTTGGTGGCGGCCGCGATGGTGCGGGCCTGCTCCGCCGCCGATGGCCGCGTGGGGTTGGTCGGCGGCCGAAGCGGCGGGGGCGCGGAGGGCGCGCCGTCGGGGTCGCCATGGTCGCGAAGTGCCACGACCGCGAGGCTACTAGCCGGCGCGTGGGCGCCTCAGTCGATCGGCCGCCAGCCGCCGAGGACAGCCTCGCGGTACCAGCCCGATCGGTTGCGAACCTGGACCCCGAGACGGTTTTGGGCGTTGACTCGGCTGTCGATGATGTGGCCGTCGTCGACGTAGATGACGACGTGCGAGGCGCGGCTCGCATCTCCGTTGGGGTGCAGATAGATCAGATCTCCGGGCCGGAACGGACCTTCCTGCGGGACGCGGCGGCCCATCGGACCAGCGGTGCCGTCGGCCTGCTCGTGGACATCGCCGCCGAACTTGATGCCGAGACCGTAGTTGTAGACCCAGGCGGTGAAATTCGAGCAGTCCAGACCGCGGCCGGGATCCCAGGCGGTCAACCCCTGCGGGGCGTCGGGGTCCGGATTCTCTCCGAGCGCGCCGGCATAGGTCGATGTTGGTGGCTGCCAGCCGGGGATGTGATGGTGGCGGTATTGCAGGCCCAGCGGGTTGCCGGGGGAGTAGACGTAGCGCAGGGCGACGGCAAGGACGCGTTCCCGTCTCCAGGTGCTTGCATCACAACGCGCGTCTTGCGGGATATCCGGCGGCGGCAGGGCGACGGACCGCGGGCCCCATCCTCGGTTGAGGTAATGCCCGTCGGCGTCCGTGCGATACCAGTCGCCGGGAGGATCTTGCGTTTGCGGCAACCCGTCGCGGCTCGCGAAATCCGCTGTCAGGGAAGCCTTGTCGCATGCGAACGGGTAGGCGAACTCGTCGTTGTCCGCGTGAGATCGCCCGCCCGCCAGAGAAATAGCGATCACCGCAGCCGCTGTGCAGAGCATGGTCAACAGCGCCCGGGAACACTTCACGGAGTCACGCTACAACAGCGCCACACGACGCATTTTCCATTCCGGCATCGCATTACACCGCATCGCCGACGTGCGCGATCGGCTGCGGGCCCAACGACGGGTATTGACCTTTGTCCCCGGCTTCGTTCGATAATGCACATATCACGAGAGGAGGCCCGCGATGAGGACGGTCATTCGGCATCTTGTGGTCATCGCCATGATGGCATTCGCGTCGATGGCAGCCGTGACGATCGCGACGCCGGCCGTGAGTTCGGCCGACTGCGGCGCCGGCGAATGGTGGGACCCGACGGGCAAGGTTTGTCGACCCCTCGGGGTCGGGCCACAACCGTTGGCATGCGACCCGGGCCAATGGTGGGACCCGACGGCGAATGTGTGCCGGCCCCTCGGGGTCGGGCCACAACCGCTCGCTTGCGACAACGGTTGGTGGTGGGATCCCGGCGCCAACGAATGCCGCCCACCGGTGGTACCGCCGGCCGGCTAACGCGGCCTTCGCGCCTGTGCAACGGCGGCCGGTAGCTTTCGCCGCATGAACGACTCCGTTGTGGTGAGGGTCAAGCCCGGCAGCCGTAAGGGACCCCTCGTCGAGGTGGGTCCCAACGGTGAGCTGACGATCTACGTCCGCGAGCCGGCCGTCGACGGGAAGGCCAACGACGCCGTCACTCGGCTGTTGGCGGCCCATCTCCAATTGCCCAGGAGCCGGGTCGAATTGATCTCCGGAGCGGCGTCACGGCTCAAACGCTTCCGCGTAAATCCTTGAGGCGCGTAGGCGCGCGTCACATATCGCTGTCCTATCCCGTCTAGCGACCAGAGAGTACGACGGATGTCGGGAGGACGACACGATGAATCGCTTGAGTACGCCTGCGCAGGTCTATCTGATCGCGGTGACAGCGGCCGTGGGGGCGGTCACGGCCGGAATCGGGATCTGGTGCCTCGTCGATCCGGCTTCCTTCGCCGATTCCGTTGGTTTCGCTACGCACCGGCACTTCTTGCATGACGTGGGTGCGTTCCAGCTGGGCCTGGGCGTCACGCTGCTACTCGCACTGATCTGGGCGGACGCGCTGGCGACGGCGCTCGCCGCATTTCTGGTGGCGAACACCGTGCACACGGTCAACCACATCGTCGACCTCGACGTCGGTGGTTCCACCACGCAAGCGTGGGTGCTCGGTGGGACGTCGGCCGCCCTGCTCGTGGCGTTTGTGCTGCGGTTGCGCCAGCTCGGCCACGTGCTGGGCTCCGTGAGCACGGCGACCAGTCCGATGCTGGCGCCGTTTGTGCGTCAAAAGACCATCAGCCTCACCACCTTTCGCAAGGACGGCAGGCCCGGCTCCAGCCCGGTCAGCATCGTGGTGGACGGGGACCGCGCCTACTTTCGCAGTTTCGAACGGGCGGTCAAAGTGCGCCGCATTCGCCGTAACCCAAATGTCGAATTCGGCCCGGCGACCGCGTCGGGCAAGCCGACGGGATCCGCGCTGGCCGGCCGCGCGCGTCTGCTGGAGGGGGCCGAATACCAGCATGCGGCGCGTCTGCTCCGGCGGAAATATCCACTCCTGCATGGCGTGCTGGTGCCTTCGGCGCACCGGCTGATGCGGTCCAAGTTCGGCCGAACGATCCATGCGGAGTTGACTCCGATATCCGATTCCGTTGCCGGTCAATAAGTTCGGTTGTCACCGCGAGCACGGTGTCGGCGGGAGGTCCCGAGCGTTGCCCCGGCGTTCCGGGAGACCGTTCGGGGCCCGGCGTGCCGGTCAGGCGGCGATACCGTCCAGTTCGGCGATGTCCTCGGCGGTGAGGCGCAATCCCGCGCCAACGACGTTCTCACGCAAGTGCGCCCTTGAGGAGGTGCCGGGGATGAGCAGGATGTTCGGAGAGCGCTGCAACAACCAGGCCAGCGCTACCGATATCGGCGGGGCCCCAACCGGGCCGCGACCCTGGCAAGCGCCTCGGACTGGAGGGGCGTGAACCCGCCGAGCGGAAAGAAGGGGACATAGGCGATGCCGTCGGCTGCGAGGCGGTCGATCAGGTTGTCGTCGTCACGGTGGGCGAGGTTGTACATGTTCTGCACACTTACGATCGGGGCCATCGCGCGCGCCTCGGCGACTTGGTCATCGGTGACGTTGCTGAGGCCGAGGTGACGGATTACGCCCTGCCGCTGCAGGTCGACCAGCGTCTCGAAAGCTGCGGCGATCGGCTCGGGTCGAACGCCTTGGGCATCGCCCATGCGCAGGTTCACCAGGTCGAGGACGTCGACCCCGAGCGCGTCGATGTTTTCGTGGACCTGCCGGCGCAAATCCTCCGGCCGCCTTGCCGTCGGCCAGCCGCCCTCCGCGTCACGGCGTGCTCCAACTTTCGTCGCGATGAACAACGAGCGCGGGTAGGGATGCAGCGCCTTCGCGGATGAGTGTGTTGGTAATCCGCGGTCCATAGGCGTCGCTGGTGTCGACGTGGGTGATGCCGAACTCGACGGCTTCGCGCAGCACAGCGATGGCTTCGTCCCGGTCGGCCGGCGGCCCCATGACCCACGGCCCGGCCAATTGCATTGCGCCGTAGCCGAAGCGGGTGACGGTCGCGTCGCCCAACGTCCAGGTGCCTCCGGGCAACGGGGTTGCGGGTGCATTCATTCGCAATCCTTTCGTGGCGGGTGGCGGCTCAACCGCGGTATCGCGTGGCCAGCTCTGGACTTTGTGCGGCGAAAGCCGCGAGGTCTGCTTGAAAAACGGCATCGAGCAGGTTGGTGTCCTCTACGCCTGGGGCGCAGACGGTCTCGCCGAACTGCAGCCCCCGCAAACTCGCGGTGACGACGTCGTCGGCGCTCATCCGGGGCAGCGCGCTGACGTCCATGTCCTGGCGCTCGTGAAACTCGGTTGCCACCACGCCAGGGCACACCACCTGCACCACGACGCCGGTCCCTTCGAGCTCAGCGGCGAGGGTTTGGGACATCGCGACGAGGTGGGCCAGCGTCCCCGCATAGACGGCGCGGCGGGGCATCTGGGAATGCGGCGCGGGACCGCTGAAGGCGATCATCCCCGCCATGTTGACGATCGCGCCTGTACCGCGCTGCTGCATCCCACTGATTGCGGCGCGGGTGAGCATCGTGGGGGCGAGGACCTTGACGTTCACCAGTTCCCTGGCCTTGCTCGCGGGCAGTTGGGCCAGCGGCATGTAGTGGGCGACCCCGGCGTTGTTCACCAGCAGGGTCAGGGGTTCGGTGGTGCAGATCTCGGCCACCCGGTCGACGTCATCGCTATTGGAAAGATCGGCGACGACGGTTCGGACCTTGACCTCCGGGTGAGCATCGACGAACGCCGCCAAGCGCCGCTCGCGCCTGCCCATGATCACCAGGTCGTACCCGTCAGCGGCCAGGCGTTCGGCATATGCCCTGCCGATGCCCGAGGTGGCCCCCGTGATGAGTGCGAGCTTGGTCATGTCACTGCCTCCTTCCGGGCGGCTGTTGCGCACAACGCCACGCCCTCCGATCGCCGGCTCGCGCCGAGAAACGCTGCGATGCAACGTCATACGGGCGAAGCCTCTTAAAATGCTTCAAGTTCTAAGCAGTTACCCTCGGGCATAACTCGCTTCGACATCGAAGCATGCCCGGTTTTGGCGTGATCCCCACCACAGGCGCCAGAGTCCCGTCGGCTCGTCCTCGAGGACACGCGGCGTCCGCCGCTTGACTCAGCGTGACGGTTTCCCGCCGCCGGTGAATCGCCCGACGAGCAGTTCGAGCCGTTCCGCGTCCTGCCCGGGACGCAGTCGTCCGGTACGGGAGAGAGTGACTAGCCCGTGCAGGGCAGCCCACAACACTTCGGTGAGCGCGTCAGCCTGCTGCTCATCGGCGACCAGGCGTACCGCTTGCCGCAGTTCGGCAAAGCCTGCCGTGAGCTCCGGGGGAGTTTCTTCGTCGGCGAAGCGCAAGGTGGTCGCGCGGGTGAACATGGCGTCGTATACCGCCGGATTGTCCCGGGCGAAGTCAAGGTATGCCTGCGCAACTCGGGTAAGGACATCGCCGGCCGCTCCCGCTCCCGAACGGGCGTCGCGGATCGCGTCGGCGAGCTCGCCAAACCCGTCGACGGCCACGGCGTCGGCGATTTGTTCCATGCCGGCGAAGTGCTTGTACAGCACCGGCTGGCTGTATTCGATTTCGGTCGAGAGCCGACGAGTGGTGACGGCATCCCAGCCTTCGGCCTCGGCCAACCTGCGGGCCGTCGTCACGATCAAACTCCGCCTTGCGGCCCGCTCCCGCTCACGCCGATCCTCGATAGCCATACCCGATGGTAGCACGACTAGGAAAACTAGCGACGCTATTGACACGCTTTCGTCCGAGGGTTAGCGTCGCTAGCAGTGCGAGTAGAGGGAGTCAAGACATGTTCCAGCTCAGGATCTACACGCTGCGATCACCAGGCGCGCTGCAGCGGTATGCAACGGTGCACTGGGCACGCCACGTGCCCACCTTCGAGAGATTCGGGATCGCCACCCACGGCGTGTGGACCGAGCGAAGCGGTGGCGCCAACCGACTCGTCGCGTTGATCCAATACCCAGCGGGTGCCGACCCCGAGGACCTCACTCGACGCGTCATGGCCAGCCCGGACTTCGCCGCCGACATGGCCGGCTTCGACGTCGGCGACATCGTCGATGTCGAGACGAAATTGCTTGAAGCAATGCCATTTTCACCAATCCGCTAGAAGGGGTATTCGACATGACCGTTACCATCATCGGCTATTCGCTCGCCGGACTGCTCGCCGCGGGCATCATCTTCATCGGGGCGCGTTTCCTGCTCGGACCGCGCGTCGCCGCCGCCGGCTATGGGGTACTGCCCGATCTCGACCAGCCGGGCGCGGGCGCCTACCTGAGCGTCAAGGGCGTGCGCGACATCGCGACAGGACTGTTCGTCATCATACTGATGGTCGCGGGCACGCCCCACCTGGTTGGCTGGGTTATGTTGGCCGCCACCATCATTCCATTGGCCGACGCGGCAATCGTGTTGCGCAACGGCGGCTCCAAGTCGATCGCCTGGGGCGTCCACGGCGGCACCGCCGCCGTCATGCTCGTCACCACCGCGCTGCTGCTGGTGTCCCGATGAGAGCCGATCTCTTCTCACCGCCGGGAAGCGCCGGATACCGGGCCGCGACCAACCCGCACAACGCAACGGTGCTGCAGCGCCCCGCGGCCGTGGCTCACCCGCGCAGCACCGAAGAGGTCGCCCAGGCCGTACAGTGGGCCGCCCAGCGCAATCTCGGGGTCGCGGTCCAGGCCAGTGGACACGGGGCGGGCGCACCGATCGAATCCGATCGGTTGCTGGTGGACACCTCCGGGTTGAACACGGTGCGCATCGATACGCAAGCCCGTGTGGCCCGAGTCGGTGCGGGCGCAACCTGGGCAGCGGTCAACGCAATTGCCGAACGCGACGGGCTGCTGGGACTGGCCGGCACCTCGCCCACGGTGGCCGTCGCCGGTTACACGTTCGGGGGAGGGGTCGGGTTTTTGACCCGCCCGTACGGGATGGCCAGTTCGGCGCTGCTGTCCGTCGACTACATAGATGGCAACGGGCAGATGCGGCGGGCGGCGGAGGACGCGCCTGACGCCGCCGATCGCGGGGCGCTGTGGGCTTTTCGAGGCGGGGGTCATGGGTCCGGCGCTGATCCTGTGCGTGATCGGCGCGCGCATGTTCCCCGGCACCGTTGGTGCC
>NZ_LZJA01000083.1:0-38025 GCF_001666785.1 Mycobacterium sp. E3305
AGCTGGACGCATTCCTCGGCGGCGTGCACGGCGACGCCGCTGCAATACGCCTGGGCAAGCGCCGCGGCGACGGCGGCGTCTTCGTCGGCGCGGGCACACGTGTCGGCGGCGTGGCGGGCCGCCGCCGTCGCGGCGCTGACCTCGAACCACAGATCGGCGAGCCGGTGCTTGATCGCCTGGTAGGAGCCGATTGCGCGACCAAACTGCTTGCGCTGCTTGGCATAATCCAGCGTGGTTTCGAAACACCACTGGGCGACTCCGAGTTGCTCGGACGCAAGCAGCGCCGCCCCCGTGCGCAGAGCCGCGTCGATCGGCCCGTCCGCAGGGCCGACGCGTGACGACTTTGCCGCCGAAAAGCTGAGGTCGGCAAGGGGTCTCGTCATGTCCAACGCCAACAGGGGCGAAACTTCCACCCCCGCCGCGGTGCGCGAGACGGTGTGCAGCTCGGGCCCATCCGGGCCCGCGACCGGCACCACCAGCACGTCGGCCTCGGCGGCGCCGGCGACGCTCGTGACCGATCCGCTCAGCCCGTCCGCGCCGCCGGGGACGAGTCCGATCGGATCGCCGGGCGCGGTCGACAGCGGCACCGCCAACGCGGCGGTCAGCTCACCCCGCGCCAGCGCCGACACGGTCTCGGTATCGCCGGCGCGCAACAGCGCGACCGTGGCCAGCACCGCGCTGGACAAGAACGGCACCGGCGCGACGGCCCGGCCGATCTCCTCCATCACGACCGCGGCCTCGCGGGCCCCCGCGCCCGCGCCGCCGAGTGACTCCGGGACCAACAGGCCGGCGACGCCCAACTCGGCGGCCAGCGTCCGCCACAGGCCCGAAAAGTCTTGTGGCGTAGGGTCATAGGCGCGTGCGACCGCTTCGGGCGGGCAGCGGTCGGCGAACAGGCGCCGAACGCTGTCGCGCAGGGCGTCCTCGGTTTCGGAGTACAACAGGTCGCTCATCGCGGCAGGTCCTTCCAGGCGACGTCTTTGTCGACGCGGTGCTCACCCGGCAGCCCGAGGATGCGCTCGGAAATGGTGTTGCGCAGGATCTCCGAGGTGCCACCCTCGATCGAGTTGCCGCGGGCGCGCAGGTAGCGGTACCCGGGCTCCCGACCGACCAGGTCGACGACTTCGGTCCTGCGCATGGTCCAGTCGTCGTACTGCAGCCCCGCCTCGGCGTGCAGCTCGATGTCGAACCCCGAAATCGCTTGCGCCAATCTGGCGAAGGCCACCTTCATGCCGGCGCCTTCGGGACCGGGCTGACCGGCTTGGGCCTGCTGCCGCAGGCGCTCGCCGGCCAGCCGCAGGACCTCCGCGTCGACCCACAGCTTCATCAGCTCGTCGTGCATCGCGGGATTGCGCAGCCCGGGCTCGTCCCGCCACGCCTTGGTGACCTTCCCGATGATCCCGCCCTCGCGCGGTGTCCCGGCGCGGGTACCGATCGCGACGCGCTCGTTGTTGAGCGTGGTGGTCGCGACGCGCCAGCCGCCGCCGACCGGGCCGAGCCGGTTGGAGTCGGGCACCCGCACGTCGGTGAGGAACACCTCGTTGAACTCCGCCTCGCCGGTGATCTGCCGCAGCGGCCGCACTTCGACGCCGGGCTGCGTCATGTCGCACAGGAAGTACGTCAGGCCCGCGTGCTTGGGCACCGTCGGGTCGGTGCGGGCGACCAGGATGGCCATCTGCGCGTGCTGCGCCATCGACGTCCACACCTTCTGCCCGTTGACGATCCAGTCTTCACCCTCGCGGACCGCGCGGGTGGCCAACCCGGCCAGATCCGAGCCCGCGCCGGGCTCGCTGAACAATTGGCAATAGACCTGTTCACCGGTGAACAAGGGGCGCAGGAACTTTCGCTTCTGTTCGTCGGTGCCGAACGCCGCGATGGTGGGCGCCGCCATGCCCATGCCGATGAAGTTCTTGACGGTGCCGCCCACCGGCGCGCCCGCGGCGGCCAGTTGCGCGTCGACGAGTTCCTGGGCCTTGCGCGGCAGGTCCAGCCCGCCGAAGCCGCGCGGCAGGTGCACCCAGGCCAGGCCGGCGTCGTACTGCGCGCCAAGGAATTCCCGCGGGTCGGTGGTGGCCGGGTCGTGCTCGTCGAGCAGCGCCTGCACCCGCGCCTTGAGATCCACCGCCAGGTCTTCGGTGGTCATGGCTAGCCCTGCGGCCGAGTTTGAAAGCCTTGTGCGGCGCCGAGTAGCAGCCCGCCGTCGATCACCATGGTCTCGCCGGTGATCCAGCTCGCGGCGTCCGAGACCAGGAAGGCCACGGCGCCTGCCACGTCGACGGGCTCGCCGATGCGTCCGAGCGCTATCGAGGATGCCAGCGGATCCTCGTGGTCCTTCCACAACGCCTCGGCCAACCGGGTGCGCACCACCCCGGGGGCAATGGCGTTGACGCGGATTCGGGGCGAAAGTTCCAGCGCCAGTTGCTTGGTGACGTGGATCAGTGCGGCCTTGGTGGCGTTGTACAAGCCCATGGCGGGCGATTGGTGCAGGCCGCCGATGGAGGCAGTGTTGACGATCGCGCCGCCGTGCTCACCCATCCAGGCCTTGACGACCAGCGAGGTCCACAGCAGCGGGGCCCAGAGGTTCACGTCGAAGATCTTGGTGAATCGGGCGTGGTCCTGGTCGATCAGCGGCCCGTACGCCGGGTTGGTGCCCGCGTTGTTGATCAGAATGTCGACGCCGCCGAAACGCTCGCAGGTCAGGTCGACGCAGCGCCGGGCGGCGTCCTCGTCGACGGCGTGCGCGCCGACCCCCAGGGCGTTGCCGTCCACCTGTGCGGCCGCCTCGTCGGCCGCCTCCTGCTTGCGGGCGGTTAGCACCACGTTGGCTCCGGCCCCGGCGAGCTGCTGGGCGATCGCGAGCCCGATCCCGCGCGAGGCGCCGGTGATGATCGCGGTCCGGCCGGTCAGGTCCTGTGAGGTCATCGTGGTGCGCCTTCCGTCGCGCGAAAGCCAACGGTTTCCCGTTCGCTACATGGATGTTTTACACGTGTGGGTCGGTGGTATGCGACCCGCATGTTCTCGAAATTAACCCTTACGAAAAGACTGGTGATGGGCGGGGCTGCGGCCGCCGCGATCGCCGTTGCGCCGATCGCCATGACCGATTCCCCCGCTTCGGCACCCGCACCGTCCGCGGCGCCCTCCCACGTGGTCATCAAGGATGACCCGGGCGGCGGCGGTTGCGACGGCAACGGCAACTGTGGCTCCGGCGGACAGAACCAGGGCCCCGGCGGCGGTCCCGGCGGTCAGGGCTGCGTCCCGGGCGTCGGCTGCGGCTCGGGCGGCCAGAACGCGGGGCCCGGCGGCATTCCGGGCGGGCAGGGTTGCCTGCCCGGCGTCGGCTGCGGCGGCGGCCACGCCTGATCGGTTCGGTCACCGCGATCTCCGCGGCTCCCGGAGCCTCACAATCCAGGCCCGGGAGTCCGCGGGGTCGATGACGTCGTCGAGTTCGAACGTGGTGGCCGCCCGCAGCGCCTTGCCGTGGTCGTAGGCCGCGGCGACCAGCTTGTCGAATAGTTCCTGACGCTTGGCGGGGTCGCCCTCGGCGGCCAGCTCCTTGCTGAACCCGAGGCGCACAGCGCCCTCCAGTCCCATCCCGCCGATCTCGCCGGTCGGCCAGGCGACGGTGAATTGGGGCGCCCGGAAGGACCCCCCGGCCATCGCCATCGCGCCCAGCCCGTATCCCTTGCGCAGGATGATCATCCCGACCGGCACGGTCAGCCGCGCGCCGAGGATGAACATCCGCCCGAATCGCCGGACCGCCGCGTCCTTCTCCGCGTCGGGCCCGACCATGAAGCCCGGGGTGTCGCACAGCGAAATCAGCGGCAGCCGAAACGATTCGCACAGCGCAAGGAAGTCGCCGGCCTTGTCGGCGGCCTCGGCATCGATGGCGCCGCCGAGGTGATGCGTGCTGTTCGCGATCAGCCCGTACGCCGCGCCCTCGACGCGGACCAGCGCGGTGACTATGCCGACGCCGTAGTCGGGCCGCAGCTCCAGCACCGAGCCGGTATCGACGATCGCCTCGATCGCCCGATGAACGTCATAGGCGCGTAGCCGGTTCTGCGGCACCACATGCCGAGACAGCCGCGGGTCCGGAGCCGCCCAATCGTCCACGCCGCCCTGGAAATACGACAGATACTGCTTGGCCAGCGACACCGCGTGCGCCTCGTCGCGGGCGACCAGGCTGACGACGCCGTTGCGGCGCTGGACACCGATCGGGCCGATCGCCTCCGGCGGATATACACCGAGACCGCCGCCCTCGATCATGGCGGGCCCGCCCATCCCGATGTTGGCGTCCGGGGTCGCGATGATCACGTCGCAGACCCCGGCCAGCGCGGCGTTCCCGGCGAAGCACCTGCCCGACACGATCGAGATCAACGGCACCCGACCGCTCAGCCCGGCCAGCATCCGGAAGGTCGGCACGTCCAGCCCGGCGGCGCCACCCACGTCGGTGTCCCCCGGGCGGCCGCCGCCGCCCTCCGCGAAGAGCACCACCGGCAAGCGTTTTCGGACGGCCAGGTCGAACGCGCGGTCGGTCTTGGCGTGGTTGCGCATGCCTTGCGTGCCGGCCAGCACGGTGTAGTCGTAGGACACTACGACCGCCTCGGCCGCCGCCCGCCCGAAGCGGGCGGCGCCGATCGTGGCCAGCCCGGCGACCAGGCCGTCGGCCGGCGTGTTGGCGATCAGGTCTTCTTCGGAGCGGCGGCTGCGCTGTGCGGCGATGGCCAGCGCGCCGTATTCGATGAAGCTGCCGGGGTCGATCAGGTCGGCGATGTTCTCCCGCGCGGTACGACGGCCCTGCTTGTGCCGCTTGGCAACCGCGGCCTCGCGGCCCTCGTCGAGAGTGAACAGATGCCGTCGGCGCACCTCGTCGAGGTCGGCTCGCGGCCGATCGAGATCCGTTGCGTCGGCGGCGGAGTCGCCGCCGGCGCCGTCGCCGGTGCGGGTGAAGACCAGCAACGGGTCGCCGGTTCCGACCACCTGCCCGGGCGTTACCAGAACGCGGACGGTTCGCAGCGCGTCGGGGGCGGTGAGCACGTGCTGCATCTTCATCGATTCGAGGACGACGAGCTGACTGCCCGCACCGAAGTCGGCGCACTCGGGCGCCACCTCGACCACGGTGCCCGCCAGCTGCGCGCGCAGCACGTCCTCACCGGGATACAGCTCGACCGGCACGACGGGATCCGCGTGCCGGTGCGTCGCCGCGGCCGCGGCGAGCTCGGGCAGCTTCTCGTCGAGGAAACCCGTGCTCACCCAACCGGATTCGATTTGCGGTTGGGACAGCAGCTCGCGCAGGAAGTCGATGTTGGTACGGACGCCCTCGATGCCGAACTCCGCCAGGGCGGTGCGGGCCTTGCGCAGCGCCGCCTGCGGCGACGACCCGTGTACGTGAGCGACGACCTTCGCCAGCAGTGAGTCGTAGTGCGGGCTGACGACCAGTCCGGCCCGGCCGTAGGTGTCGACGCGGATTCCGGGGCCGCTCGGCGGCGAGAACACGGTGAGGGTGCCGGCCGCGGGCACAACCGACAAGTCCGGGGCGAAGGTCTCCATGTTCACCCTCGCCTGAATGGCGATGCCACGGTGCGCGGCGGGCTCGCCCATGACTTCGTTGCCGTCGGAGGCGATGCCGGCAGGGAGCCCGAGCTGGTAGAAGGAGGCGCCCCCGGCGATCGCCAGCTGGACGGCCACCAGGTCGAACCCGGTCGTTTCCTCGGTGACGGTGTGCTCGACCTGAATCCTCGGGTTGACCTCGAGGAACACGAACTCCTCACCGGCCACCAGGAATTCGACCGTGGCCAGCCCGCGCAGCCCGACCCGCGCGCACAACCGGACCGCCGCCCGGTGCAGGTCATGCCGCAGCGCCTCGGAAAGCCCTTGGGCGGGTGCGATTTCGACGAGTTTCTGATAACGCCGCTGGATGCTGCAGTCACGGTCGCCGAGCGCGAGCGCGCGCGTCTGGTGTCCCGCGGGCGCAGCGACCACCTGCACCTCGATGTGCCGCGCGCCGTCGAGGCGCGCCTCGGCGAACAGCGCCGGATCTCCGAAGCCCAGTTGCGCCTCCGCGGCGCATTGTTGGTACGCGGCGGCGATCTCCTCGGCGCTGCGCACCGTGCGCATCCCCCGGCCACCCCCTCCGGCGAGCGCCTTGATCATGACGGCGCCGCCCTGCGCGGCGAAGAACGCCTCGATGTCCGCGATGCTGCTCGGTCCGTCCGTGGCGGGCAACACCGGCACCCCGGCCGCGACGGCGGCGCCGCGGGCGGCGGACTTGTTGCCCACGAGTTCGAGCACGTCGGCGTCCGGTCCGACGAAGGTGTGCCCGGCGCCGGCGCAGGCCCGGGCGAATTCTGCGTTCTCGCTGAGGAATCCGTAGCCCGGGTGGATGAGCTCGGCGCCGCAGCTTTTCGCCGCGGCCAGCACGGCGGGCTGGTCCAGGTAGGCGCGTGGCCCCGCGCCGGGCAGGCCGATCGCTTCGTCGGCCGCGTGCACGTGCGGGCTCTCGGCGTCGTCCTCGGCGTAAACCGCGACCGATCGCATCGCTAATTCTGTTGCGGTGCGGACGATTCGGAGCGCGATTTCGCCGCGGTTGGCGACCAGCACCGTCCCGCTCATCGCAGCGGATCCCCCCACCGAACCTGCTCGCGGAGCTTGCCCTTGAGCAGTTTGCCGCCGGCGTTGCGCGGCAGCGCGCTGTCGACCACGGTGACGTACTGGGGCACTTTGAAATCGGCGAGCTGCTCGCGGCAGTGGTCGAGCACCGCCGGCACGTCGATCTCGTCCGAACCGCCGAACAACACCGCGCCCACCTTCTCGCCCATGACGTCGTCGGGAACCGCCAGCACGCACGCGTCCGCGACGTGAGGCGCGGCCAGCAGCACGGCCTCCACCTCGACGCTCGAGACGTTTTCACCCCCGCGGTTGATGATGTCCTTGAGCCGGTCGACGATGTGCACCCGGCCCGCCTCGTCGACGCGCACGACGTCGCCGGTGTGCAGCCAGCCGTCCGCGATGGTTGCCGCGGTCGCCTCCGGCCGGTTCCAGTACCCGGCGGTGATGTTCGCGCCGCGCACCACCAGCTCGCCGACGCCTTCCTCGTCGCCGCCGAACGAAATCAGGCCGAGGTCGACGGACGGGACCGCGTACCCGACCGAGTCGGCGTGATCGACGGCGTCCCGGCTCGGCAGCACGGTCATCAGCGACGCCGACTCGGTCATGCCGTAGCCGTTGAACACCGTGGCTCGCGGAAAGGCGTCCTGCACCGAACGCACCAGCGACGGGGCGATCGGGGCGCCCCCGTAACCCACCCAGCGGACGCCGGAGACGTCGGCGTCGGTGAACCCGTTGTGCCGCAACATCAGTGCGTAGACGGCCGGGACGGTGACCATGACCGAGATGCGCTCGGCGGCCAGCGAGGCGATCAACTCGTCCAGGTTGAGGACGGGCATGATCACCGAGGCCCCGCCCAGGCGGGTGGCGGCCAGCAGTTGTGAGTTGCAGCCCGTCACGTGGAAGAGCGGCACCGAGATGAGTGTGCGCATCGCTTCGCCCAGGTCGCGCGGCTGGTCCAGGCACCGGATCGCGTTCTCGGTGTTGGTCAGGAAGGCCTCGTGGGTCGTCGGCACCCCCTTGGGATGGCCGGTGGTGCCCGACGTGTAGAACAGCGCGGCCACGTCGGCGCGGCCCAGTCGCTCCGTCACATACGGCTGGCCGTCGGGCAGCGGGTTGCCCGCCGCCAGGTCCAGCGTCGCCCCCGAGTCGGTGAGGACGAATTCGACTTCCGGTTGCGCCGAGCGCGTATTGACAGCCACCGCAACACCACCGGCCATCACGATGCCCCAGAACGCCAGCACCCAGTCGATGCCGGCGGGGTACCGCACCGCGACGCGATCACCGGCCCGCAGCCCGCCCCCGCGCAGCCCCCCGGCGACCCGGGCCGCGCGGTCCCACAACTGGCGGTAGGTCAATCGGCCGGCGCCAAGCTCAACCACCGCCTCACTGTCCGGGCGCTGCTCGACCTGTTCGGCGAGCATGTCCACCAGGCTGGCGGGCAGATCGTCGTAGTGTGGGACGCCGTCGGCGTCGCGGGTCACGCCTGTCGTCGGAAACGGGTTGTGGGCGCGCGGGATTTCGATCACTGGAGGCATTCCCGGTCCTTACTATCCGGTGTCCTATCGTGATGGCCGTGACGGTCGACGATTCCGCCATCATGCCCGAGGCGTTCTTCACTGTCGACGGCGACTCCTACGTGCCGGGCCCGCTGACCCGGGGACCGTGGGGCGCCGCGATGGGTGGCCAGAACGTCGGTGGTCTGTTGGGTTGGGGCATAGAGCAATCCGGTATCGAGGCCGACTTCCAGCCGGCCCGTCTCACGGTCGACCTGCTCCGCCCGGCGTTGCTCGAGCCGGTGCAGATCCGGACCTCGGTGCAGCGGGAAGGCCGGCGGATCAAGCTCGTCGACGGCGCGCTGGTGCAGAACGGCAATACCGTCGCGAGGGCCAGCGCGCTGTTCCTGCGCCGAGGCGAACATCCCGACGGCGCGGTGTGGTCGGCTCCCCTGGCCATGCCGCCGCTTCCGGCCGATTCCGGAGATTTCCCGGCCGACATGCCGTTTCTTATCTGGGGCTACGGGGCCACCGCCGCGGGCAGTCCGGGCATCGCGGCCGGCGAGTGGGAACAGTCCCACTCCCAGAAGTTCGCGTGGACCAGGATCTTTCGCCCGATGGTGCAGGGCTATCCCCTGACCCCCTTCACCCGACTGGCCTTCGTCGGTGACATCACGAGTTCGCTGACCCATTGGGGCACAGGCGGCTTGCGCTACATCAACGCCGACTACACCGTCACCGCCAGCCGTCTGCCCGACGGTGAATTCCTGGGGCTGGCGGCGCAAAGCCATTACGGCGCAGCAGGGGTGGCCACCGGCGCCGCCACCCTCTTCGACCGGCACGGGCCGATCGGCACCAGCTCGGCGCTGGCCCTGGCCCAACCGGCCGAGGCGTTCAACCCGACCCACACCTAGACGGCTCATTCCATCAGCTGGGCGGCCACCGTCGCGCCGAGTTCCCAGCAGGCCTGCAGGTCGCCCTTGTCCGGCTTGCCCGAAACCACCACGGTCTCTGCGGCTTTGGCCCAGCCCAGCCCGGTGGTGATCGACATGACGCCGCGCTCGGCGCCTTCGGTGCCCTCGTTGCCGTGCAGGTACAGGCCGAACGGGCGCCCGCGCGTCGAGTCGAGCAGCTGATAGTAGGCGCAGTCGAACGCGTGCTTGAGCGCACCGCTCATGTAGCCCAGGTTGGCGGGGCTGCCCAGCACATATCCGTCGGCCGCCAGCATCTCGGCGGGCGACACGGTCAGCGCCGGTCGCCGCACGACCTCGACGCCCTCGATCTCGGGGTCGGTGGCCCCTGAGACCACGGCCTCGAACATCTCGTGGCAGTGCGGGGACGGTGTGTGGTGAACGATCAGCAGCGTCTTGCTCACTGGCTTACTCACTGGCGGCCCTGCAGTTCGAGCGCCGTCTTCATGGCTTCCCGCGCGCGGCGGCGGTCCCCGGCGTAGTCGTAGGCGCGGGCCAGCCGGTACCAGCGCCGCCAGTCGTCGGGGTGGTCTTCGACCTCCGTGCGTACGGAGGCGAACAGGGCGTCGGCGGCGTCACGCTCGATGCGGCCCGACGCCCGCCGTGGCAGCGCGCTGGTGTCGAGCTCCATGCCGTCGGCCGCAATGAGATTGGCCAGCTTCTGGTGGGCGAACCCGAACCGCAGCGTCGCCACCATGGCCCACAGCCCGATCAGGGGCATGATCAACACCGCCAGGCCCAGCCCCACGGCGGCGGCCCGGCCCGAGGCGATCATTGCGACGGCCATTCGCCCCAGCATCACGAAGTACACCAGCATCGCGACGCACAGGAACGCGATGAGCAACTGGGTGCGCAGGGCGGCGTTCACGGCGGGCTCACCGCAGGTCGAGCAGGGGCTCGAGCCCCACGGTGAGGCCCGGGTGTTCCCTGACGCGGCGGACGGCCAACAGCACGCCCGGCACGAACGAGGTGCGGTCCAGGCTGTCGTGGCGGATGGTGAGCGTCTCCCCCTCGGTGCCGAACAGGATCTCCTGGTGGGCGACCAATCCGGCCAGCCGCACCGAGTGCACCGGGATGCCGTCGACGTCGGCTCCGCGGGCGCCGGGCAGGCCGGTGCTGGTGGCATCGGGGTTGGGCGGCAGTCCTTTTCGCGCTTCGGCGATCAGCTTCGCGGTGCGGGCGGCGGTGCCCGACGGGGCATCGGCCTTGTGCGGGTGGTGCAGCTCGATCACCTCCACCGAATCGAAGAAGCGCGCCGCCTGCTTGGCGAAATGCATTGACAGCACGGCGCCGATCGCGAAGTTGGGCGCGATGAGGACGCTCGTGTTCGGACTCTTGGCCAGCCAGCTTTCGACCTGCTCCAGCCGCTCGGCGGTGAATCCGGTGGTGCCGACGACGGCGTGAATTCCGTTGGCGATCAGGAACTCCAGATTGCCGATCACCACGTCGGGGTGGGTGAAGTCGATGACGACCTCGGTGCCGGAGTCGGTGAACGTGCTGAGCGGATCTCCGGCGTCGACCTCCGCGGACAGGGTGAGATCCTCGGCGGCCTGCACTCCCCGCACCATCGCCGACCCGACCTTGCCCTTAGCCCCCAAGACGCCTACCCGCATGAGCTTCACCCTAGACCGGGCCGATTCATCCACAGTCGGGTGTTTATCCACAACCGGCGCGTTCGCGGTGGCGCGGGCCGGATTGGGCGCCCTATTGTTCGAACATGAGTTCGATCGACGTGCCGCAGGAGGTGGCCGCGGCGCTCGACGCGCTGGACGCGGCCGGCGCGTCGGTGCGCGCGCTCAACTTGCGGGCGCTGAGCCCCGCCGTCCGGCTGCGGGTGCTGGAGCGGATGGAGACCGCGCGCCGCCAGCAGGTTGCGACGAGTCACGACCTGATCGCGGGCCTGGCGCCAGAGGATGCCGGGGACCTGGGTGGGCCGGTCCACAAGGTCATCGGCGACTGGCTGCGGATCAGCTACAGCGAGGCATGCCGGCGGATTCGAGACGCCAGGCAGCTCACGCCGCGCCTGACCCTCACCGGCCAGCCATTGCCGCCGGAGTTGCCCGCCACCGCCGAGGCCTGGCGCGGCGGAGCGCTCGACGCGCAGCACCTGCGCGTGATCCAGACCTTCTTTCGCGACCTGCCCGACGCCGTACCCGCCGTGACGGTCGACGCCGCCGAGCGATTCCTGGCCCGCCAGGCGGTGCAGTTGCGGCCCGACCAGCTGGAAAAGGTCGCGCACCGGTGCGCGCTGCGGATCAATCCCGACGGGAACTTCTCCGACATCGACCGCGCCCGGCAGCGCGGCTTCACCTGGGCCGGGCAGCGGTCCGACGGGATGAGCATCGGGAAGCTGGTCGCTTCCCCGGAATTGCGGGCCAACCTCGACGCCTGGCTCGCGCGCTTCGCCGCCCCCGGCATGTGCAATCCAGACGACGAAAAGCCTTGTCTCGACGGAGAACCCAACGACGAGTCCGCGAGCGGCGACACGCGCAGCCACGCGCAGCGTCAGCATGACGCGATCAACGCCCTGGTACGCGGTCAGCTGGGCAACCCGCAACTGGGTGCGCACAACGGTTTACCTGTCACGGTCATCGTCGTTGAGGTTATACACTGCAAGGGCGACTTCTGGTACAGGCACGGGCCGCAGGGTCCTGCCGCGCCCGGCAAAGATTGTCAATCATCCCGACGCGCCGCACGGCATGCCGTACCGCTCTCCTACGAGGCGGTACCGTCACGCCTCGTGACCAGTGGGGCGAACATCAACGTAACAACCCCAGAAAGCGGACTGAACATCGGTTGGGGAATCCTAACCGTAATCCTAGGCGTCGTGACGTTGGCTTCACTCGGCACTCTTGCCGTAATAACGAGCGTCAAACACGTCGACACGCTTTCGACTATCGCGCTGGCGCTAGCAGTAGTTTCGTTCGCCGCGCAACTTATTGTCACGATGGCACAGGGCCAGCAATCGGCCCAAGTGAACCGCGAAACTATGACGGCACTTTCTGAGATGCGCGCGACGACGAGTTCACTACTGACGAATCAACGAGATCAGTTCGACACGGTGCTGACAGCGGCCCTCCAAAAAGCTGTCCCAGCGGCGGTCGAAGATGTGTCGCGAGAAGAAGGCAGAGACCCAAGAGTCGCGTTACAGCAGACAGAAGCACGTGTGACAGCCCTTGAAAACGCCCTGCAGCAGCGACTCGCAGAATCACTCAACTTGCCTGCGCCAGCCGCCTTCACGCGGTTTAGGTTGGTGCCCAAGCCGTCAGATGACGAGCAGAATGAGTGGCGGGCGCTGTTGAATAGCTATCCGCCGCGTGCGGAAGGGGAACCGGTAGCTGAAATCCTGCGACGCCTTCCGCTACAGGCCATTGCCGCACTTGGGGAAATCGCATCCATCTCGATGGTGAGTAACGCACCGGATCACAGCACAACCTTCAAAGTCCTATCGCCGGAAGCCGAATCGGCCCCTTCTTCCCCGACTCAGAAGCTGATTGAAGAGGGCCTGATTGACCGCCGACTTGACCCAGACAATGACGAACAGGTCATTTACCGCCTCACCCCGACTGGGATAACCGCAGCCCGAATTATGAGGGGCGCTGGAGAGCCACCCGACTGGGCAGCGGACTTTCGTTGACTTCGCCAAGATCGACTATGGCGTTGACGGTCGAAGACTGCGGTGTAAGTCAAAGTGACGGCTTATAGCCACCCGATGCACGCTCGGCAGCCCACTAGGAGAGTTTTTGGGCCGCCGGGCCGCTGGGCCGCACCGGGCAGACACAAAGTCAGACGCCGGACGGGGCTCGGGGGTTCCAACTCTATTCGCGCGGTGGCATCCGTCCGCGATTTCCGCACGAAGCACGGTGTGCCGATCACATACCCAGGGCCGCTTGCGTCCGAGAATTGGCCATGTGAACCTGCGAAACGATCAAGGCCGCATCCGCTTGGTGTTGCTAGTCCTAGTTGGCACCGTCACGGTTGTCATCGCTGGCGGCGCGTTGTTTCTGTGGTTCGCCTGGCTGCTAAGTCGCCAGCCCGCCACTTGGACGACATGGCTAGGTCACGTCGACGGTCAGGGCTGGTTTGACGCCGCCAAAACAACGGCCGCGATCTTGGCCATCATCGGTGTCGGCGGCGCGGCGCTGGTGTCATACCGCCGCCAGGACACCGCCGAACAAACCCACAGCCTTGAGACTGAGCGCCACAAACTTGAAAGCCAGCGCCTCCAGGATGACCGTGAGCGGGAACTGCGCTCACGATTCACCACCATCGCGGAACAACTGAGCGGGAAGTCCGCAATCCGGTTAGCGGGTGCATACGCCCTCGCCGCCCTCGCCGACGACTGGCACCGATTCGGGAATGATGACGAGCGTCAGGTCTGCGTAAGTCTCATGTGTGCACAGCTACGTCGGGAGCCAGAACCCGATGATCCGGATAGCAAGGAGATTCGCAACACCATCATCGGTATCATCCGGCAGCATCGCCCAAGACACTCCGATCCGGCGAATGAAAGTGATTGGGGTTCTTGCAAACTCGACTTGGACGGTGCCGATCTAACTAATAGTTCCGGGCTGTTCAATATCAACTTCGATGGCGTGTACCTTAGCCGTGCAAACCTTAGCGGCGTCTGGTTGGTCGGCTGCAACATGGTGCGCGCATCCCTGATAGGTGCTCAACTCCAACAAGCATTCATCGCAGGAGACTTAACGCGCGCCCGGCTCGCACACGCCGACCTCAGCGACGCCACAATCAGCGCGAACCTAACAGGCTGCGACCTTGGTTGGGCCAACCTCAGCGGAGCCGACCTCAGCGGATCGAATCTGACAGATGCCGACCTGGAAAATGCCACACTGGACGGGGTCCTTTACGATGATAAGACGATATGGCCGGAAGGTTTTACGCCGCCACGGCGTGATTAAGCAGTCTGCCACTCCGCTACGAACCGCCGACGATTGATCCGACTTGGTTTGACCCCCATCATGGCCATGTGGATCTGCCCGTGGGGGGTAAAAATTGCGGTAATGCCTGGGTTGCCGCGCCGGTCGCCCGGTGGGGTCCTCCCCCACCCCGCCCATCGTCACCAGTCGCGGGCATGACTGACCGGCACCGGCTCACCACGCCTACGCTTGCACCGACCTTGATTACACGCCCGGTGCGCTGGCCTAACCTCGCCGCGATTGTGCCCGCCCTTACCGACTGGCGTGACGTGGTCTGCTGTAAAGCATTGCGGGTGAGGCCATTTCAACGTCAGGTCAATCGGCAGGCCGCAAATCCAGCAGGGGTCACCTTGCCTTTTCAGGCGTGCACGGTTACGCAGGTAGGTGCGGTCGGAGGTGCGGGACAATTGATTGTGCGCCTTGCTCTTTGGTGACGCTGCACCCGGCGGTGAGTCAGGGTGTCGTCCGCCGGGTGCGCGCCCATTTCGGCTAGCTGCCCGGTTCGGCGATCGTGAACTTGCCCAACCGTTCCGGCCTGACCACGACATGCCCGAAACGCCAGGTTGCCCGAATGGCAATGCCGTCACTGTCGAAGTAACGGTGCTCCGACGTGGCGATGCGCACGGGGCCGACCGCCGACACGATCGCGTACTTGTCGACAACCAGGCCGCTGTAGTTGGTGATGCCACGGCTGACGAACACGGGCAGTGAGTACAGGAGTTGCTGCGCGTCGGACGTGCCAGCGCCCAAAAGGGTTGAGTTGTAGCCCGTCCCGATCTTCAACTTGCGCATTTCTGACCAGCCCAGGGGGTCCACGATGATCGCGGTCGGGGTGGCAAGGTTGTCCTCAAGCGTGGCGATCAGATCGCTGATGACGTCGAGATTCGTTGAAACTTCGCCGCCGTCAACGATGTTGGCGACGTTGAGCAGCCCAGCCATCGGTGCGACGGCGGGACCTACGGGGGCCGGTTCCGCCAGGAACGCGATGTCTGCGCGGCGGACGATGGCCCGGTTGACCGACTGCGCGAGTTGGTCTGTCGTAGACGGCTGGTTCCACTGCTCGTTAGAAAGCTTAATCAGTTGGGATAATTTCGCGGTGTGAACCAGCACCTCGGAGAGCGCGGGGTCGGCTTCGTCCAGGTCCGCGCCTTCGGCTTTGAAAACGGCTTCATCGTCGGTGACGAATCCGACGTGCATGGATGGGGCGTCGCCTTCGACTTCGCCTGCGACAGTTGAGCATTGCAGGATGAGCGCCTCGGGGACGACATCAGAGGGGGCGAATGAGTAATCGTCGGGCCGCCAAGCGGCAGCACTGTTGACGGTGGTTGCTGTGAATGCCATGGGAGTGACTCACGTTCTGCGGCCCGCCGGAACAGATCATCGGCGTTGAAAATTTGGCCGCACGAAGGGATGTGAGTTGTCCACGGCTGCCGCCTACGCGGCTCGGGCTGCTGTAGCCCGCCGTAACCCGCTTACAGCGGGATAGCGTCTTCGGGGTGCCCGGCCTACGGCCGTGCTGTCCCGTGACGGGGCCATTTTAGCCCCTGATTTGCCCGGTGGGCGATGTTCCGGCCGGGGCCTGTGCGATGGGCGCGGCGGCTACTTCTCGCGCGGGGCGAACGCCTGACGCCAACTGTTCACTGGTTCGGCCGGGGCGGCGGTACCCGACCTCATCGACTTGATCGACTTGGGCTGGGCGAGGGCAAGACCCAAATCGGTGCGCGCCTTTTCGACCGCCGCCCGCACCTTGTCGGCGGAGGGCACGCCGTTCTCGTCTAGGAGTTGGTCGAGTTGGGCACCAGAAGCCCACAAGGCGGTCGGCTTGATCCCCAGTGTGGTGGCCAGCGCGCCGACTTGGTCACGGCGCATGGCCTCAAGCTGGGTTTCCAGCGCCGTAATGCGTTCGGCCGATTGGTCGTTGTCGGCTTTCCGGGCGGCCTGCTCGGCGCGCAGCTGCTTGCGGAACTTCTCGGCCTGGCGGTCGGTGCCAGATTCCGCGCCGTGCTCGCCGTCGACGGAGACCTCGGCGTGGTCGGGTGCCGGGTCGGGCGAAGCGTCCACCGTGGCGGACACTTCGGGCTGCTCTTGTGGCTGCTGCTCACTGCTGGTCATGACGCTCTCCATTCTGCTCTGCGGCCCGCAGCCGGGCCAAGTTGTCGCAGCGGCCCTGAATTGTGTTGGCCACGTGAGCGGCTAGCGCGGGGGTGAGCGCCACGGCATAGGAGCCATGCCGCGCGTCGCGGACCGTCACAAAAATGATGTCGACGCCGGTTTCGGCGATGAAGCCGTAACCAATTTCGACAGGCTGGCCTTCGGCCGGAGTAAGGATCGTTGTGCCTGGCGGCATTTCATTGGTCATGTCGGGCATTACGGTTGCGCCTCCCCGGTAGGTCCATTGTTGGTGGTCGCGGTCGAATGCGGGTCGGAGCACGGTGCCGACCGGATAGCGGGCGGCGACCTCGGCGGCTTCGGCGATCAGGTCGCTGGCCACCCGCCGAACACTGTAGGTGCCGGGATCACTGGCGGGCCACTCGATATCGGCCAAGCCGAGGCACGCGGCTTCGACCAGGTCGTCAAAGTCGACATCGAGGTCCGCGACGATCACGGCGGACGAACCGCGAAGGGTGCTCAGGCCGGTGGCGGCGCGGTCGCAGCCGCAGCCGGGCCGACCGCACACGTAGGGCCAGCCGACGGCGACCTCGCCGGGAACGGCCCAGCAGAAGTCGTCGGGGTCATCTGCCGGGGGGCGGTGGATGGTCAGCAGTCTCACGCGTTGATCCGATCATTTTTTACGTGGCCCATGATCGGTTGAAAAGTCAACCGATCGTTCATCGTGAATTCCTTTCTGACGGTTGGTTGTTCGCGGTCATGGCGTGCCGGGCCAATGCGCCCGGCGCGGGTGCGGCTCGCACTCGTAATCGAGATCGGGCATTGGCATTGCGGCGATGATGTCGCGGACGGTCTCGCAAACCTCGCCATCAGCGACGTATGCCAGTAACGCGTCGGCGGCGGCGATGAGTTGCTGACCGCGCACCAGACTGCGCCGACAGGTGTTCTGCTCGTCGGCTAGTAGCGCCTGATCTTGGCCCAGCGTGTGCAGGGAGCCGCGTAGCGACCACAGCACGGGGAAGGCTCGGGTGATTTCTTCGAGGACTTCGGCGGCTAGCTCACCCGATTGGCGCTGCTGGTCGACGCAGTAGGGACCGGTGCCCCGGCGGTGCGGCGTCGGGGCTGGGTGTCCAGCCGAGAAGCCGGTACCCGGTGAGTTGTTCGTCGCACCGCCCGGCGTCGACGAGTCGCAGGCAGGTTTCGCGGGTGCCGAGTTGGTAGGCGACGCGGGTGGGCACGTATCCCTCGGTGCCGTTGTAGTCGGCCCAGCGGCCGAGTTGGTTCCAAAGTTCGGTCGGGTCCGGGTCCGTGATCCGGTTGTCGGCTTCGTCGTCGTTGTTGAGAGCGGTCATTTCGTGACCTCCGTTCCGTTGGGTTGGGTTTTCAGCGGTGGCGGTATCGCGGCGGTCGGGATGCTGGTGCAAGCATCATTTCCAGGGTTCTCCGAGACGCTGGAATACCGCGATGCGGGTGCGGCGTTCGACGCGGATTTGGGCGGCCCGTTCCGGGTCGCGGGTGATGTCAACGAGGGCGTCGAGTTCGGCGAGTAGGCGTCGGCTGGCGTCGAGCCAAGCGCCGTAGGCGTGCTTGTCGGCCTTGCAACGTGCGCAGGGCCAGTCGTTCCAGTTGGGGTGTTGGGTGCAAGTTTTTTTGGGGGGGGCGACAGGGGGACGGCCGTCAGGCCGGTCGGTCCGCGTGCCCGCGCGCGCACCCCCGTCAAAAGAACCGTTATAAGGACCGTCATGTTCGCCATCCATGGGTGGCGGAAGCACACGCGATTTTGGCGGAAGCACATCCGATATTGGCGGAAGCACATCGTCCTTGCTTTCGCCATCTCGGGTGGCGCAAGCACTTTCAGTTGCTTCCGCCGTCTTGGGCGGCGGAAGCAAAAGCAGCTCGTAGACACTCGCATGTCCTACCCCGTGCGACCGATAGCCGTGCTTGACCACCTTCACCAGCCCGGCGTTCTTGAGTTCGCTGACAGCACGATCAACCGTCCGCGATGAATTGCCAGCGTGGATCGCGGCTTGGATGCGCGCCCGCCGCACAGCACCTTGCCTGGTGACGTGGTGACACCGTTCGGCGATGGCCAGCAAGGCATACAACGCCTTGGCGGAAAGCCCGTCGAGGTACCCGGCTTCGGCGGCGTCGAGAACTTCGCCGACCAGTTGCCCGCTCACCAGCCACCGCCTTTGGTGCCTCCCCCGACGCCGGGGCTTATGATCAACGCAGCCGGTCGCCGTGGGCGGTCGGTGATGGTGAAAATGGTGGCGGCGGGTCCTCGGATTGGTGTCCGGGGGCCGCCGTTTTCGTTAGGCGGCCCCATAGTTGGCCCCGGCGAGCAAGATCGCAGCGATGTCTTGGCGCTGCTGATCGGTGAGCGGTTGCCACTCCGCGACGATGGTTTCGGCGCGTTGGCGCAGCATGACGGCGCGAAGATCGTCTTGGGCTTGGATGAGTTGAGGGTCGTCGGCGGTTCGTTCGCCGTTGCGGACGGCGCGCTTGAGGCCAGCGATCTGGCTGCGTAGGCGCGCCGCTTCCGGTGAGATACGCATGGGCACTGCTCCCAGGGGTCGATCCATCCCCCCTTGCTGCTGGGAGGGGATTTGTGACCCCCGGACATATGCCGTGCCCGGTCGCCCCGCCGTGACGGGATGAAAGAGCGCCTACCGCTCCTCTTGCCTAGAAATTATGGCAGCCAAATCGCTTAAATGCACGGTGTCCTCGCCTTTTTCTACACGCTGCTGAACGACGCACCGCAACGCGGGACCGGAATAGCGAGGTAGCTCCCGGCCACACAGCTTGCACCGGATGGTCTCGGTCCCGAAGGCGGCGGCAGCCAACGCATCCCGGTCGTGAACCAGACCTCGCTTGGCCTTGCGCCCCGCCCGCAATATCCGCCGACGATGCGGGTCGTTAATCTGCCACCGCCCGTCGGAGTACACGGTGATCGTCGCGACCGTGGCCACTTTGCCGCGAGCATGACGCGGATCATCACAGATGACGGTCACCGTCATCACAACGCAGCACCGCCCTTCTGGACGAAGTCGATGCACTCCGGCTTGAAGTAGCGGCCCTTGGGCGACGGATTGACCACGACTGTGCAGACCTTATCGATCACCTTTCCTTTCATATCGGGCGATAATGCCGCCCAACGTGTTTCGAGCATGTCGACACCATCCTTGAGCAACTCGTCGACCGGGTTGCGCAGCGCCTGTTCGGCCAGCGCACTGTCAATCCCTGCGATCTTGGCTGACAGTTTCGCCGACTCCCGACGCACCCCAGCACCATCAAGAACGTCATCAGCGAACAACGTGGCCAGCCCATCCTTCTTTGCCGCCAACGCGGCCCGACGGGTGCGCAGCTCGTTCACATCCACCGCACTTTTATTGCGGGCCAGAATCTTCCGCAGCTTGGCGTCATCACTCAGATACGCCAACACCACAGATTCGACGTAGGCATCCAACTCGGGCTGGCTACGCGATAGGTGCGCCGACGCGGAGCATTTATACCGATGGTATGTGCGCCCATCACTATGCATTGATTGGGTGTGTTGTAGCGGCGCTTTGCATATTCCACACAAATACCGATGTGAGCCAATGTATTTACGCTCATACGACACTGCCGCACCACGCGACGGGTTACGCAACACCGCCACCAGCCCAGCATGGGTGTCGGCATCAAGAATCGCCTGCCAGACCCCAGCGCCAGTCACCTTGCCGTGGTAGGTGCGCAAACCGGCATACCTCGGATTAATCAACATTCGCTTGACCCGGGACGCGTTCCACGCCGCCCCCCTTGTGGATGTCACCCCCGACGCGTTCCACTGCCGCGCGATAGCGCGTAACGACGCGCCCGCGAGCACCTCGGCGGCAGCCTGCTGAATCATCGACGCTTCCGGCTGGCACACCTCCCCGGCTTCGGTGTAGCCGAAACAACGGTGCGATGACCACCATGCGCCTGCCTGGGCGCGCTGCAAGTTGGCGCGGCGCTGGCGTTCGGCCTTGTGCTCGGACTCCATCCGACTGACGCTGCCGAGAATCCGGGCCACAGCCTTACCAGTCGCATGGCCTAGGTCGAGGTCGCCACCGTTGACTGTGCGGACCGGCACTCCGGCGGCTTCGCACACTTCGATCACGCGCTCCATGTCCTTGATAGAGCGATAAAGCCGGTCGGTGTGCCAGCACAGCAGAACGTCATGCTGACCTCGTTTAATGGCGTCAAGCATGGCCTCGAAGCCGGGTCGCACGACGCCGTTGTAGGCACTGATGTCGTTGTCGGAGTACACCTTCGACACGGTCAAATGGCCACGCTTGGCCAAGTCGCGGCAGTCCTGCTCTTGGCGAGCGACGCCAGCACCTTCGCCGCCGCCAGGCGTCATGCCGTCGTCCGACTTGTTGGGGTCGTGGCTGAGGCGGGTGTAGATACAAGCGTCAATCATCCGCCAAGCTTAACAGCGTATAAAGTCCACGACCGTTGTCATCGTCTCCACCACGCTGCAGGAGCTGACGTCCGGCACCGGGCGCGCGGTGACGGGCGGTGGAACGGTGCTGCCGATGCGCGACGTGATCCGGATGGCGCGCCACGCCTACCACTATCTGGCCGTGTTCGACGAACACTCGCGCCGCCCGCTGTATCTCGGCCGGTCGCGGCGAATCGCCACGCCGGATCAGCGCATCGTCCTGTACGCGAAGGACCGCGGCTGCACGCATCCCGGCTGCGACGCGCCGGGTTATTGGTGCGAGGTGCACCATCTCGACGAGTGGGCCGCAGGCGGGCTGACCGACGCCGACACACTCACCTTCGCCTGCACGCCGCATCACAGGCTGATCGAAAAGGGTTGGCGGACAAGGAAGCTGCCCGACGGCCGGACCGAGTGGCTACCGCCGCCGGAGCAAGACCGCGGGCAGCGCACGAACGACTACCACCACCCCGAACGCGCCGAAGACCCTTGACCCCCGCGCGCTCACCTCTTGAACCGCCCCGCGAACCCGCGCAGCGGCAGGTCGGCGCTGGTGATGAGCCCCGGCGGGGCCGCCACGACCGATTTGATGGCCGCCAGCGCGGGCATCCCGGTGACGGTCATGCCGATGGAGGCAAAGTTGTCCGGGTTCGAAAGATCCACGCCGGGCTTGGGGAAGATCATGTGCTTGTTGTAGATGCACGGGTCGCCCTGGATCTGAGTGATGTAACAGCCCTTGATGTTCCAGCTCGGATCGGTGTGCGGCGTCATCTGCCACTCGAGGTGCGTCTCCACCCGGGGCACCCCGTCCACCATGCCCTGGTACTTGATGTAGTTGCCGCCCAGCGAGCCCTTGGGCAGCGTGTACCAGCCCAGGTCCACGTCCTTGGTGCAGGCGCCCAGCTCGTAGCTGAACTTCACCTCGTCCAGCGGCAGGTCGAAGCAGTCGGCCATCATCAGCACGCTGTCTGCGAAGACCCGGGTGTACTTCTCCAGCTTCGACGGGATCTCCGGATCGTCGACCGGCTGGCCGTAGCCCACCTCGATCCAGGTGTCCTTGGAGTGGTGGCATGACACGTCGACGGATTCGATCGTGGTGACGTTCTCGATATCGGCGACGTCGGCCGAACACACCACGCCGAGTATCTGGTTGAGGCCCGGGTTCATTCCCGTCCCGTAGAACGTCGCCCCGCCCTTTTCGCAGGCCTCGGCCAGCAGTTGGCTCACCGGCTTGCCCGACGGGTGCGGGTGGTTCTTGTCACGGTGCCAGCCGGTGATCCAGTCGGCGGTGGTGACGATGTCGATGCCCGCCTCGAGCACTTTCACATACAGGTCCTCGTCGGGGAACACGCCGTGAAACGTCAGCACGTCCGGCTTGGCGGCGATGATCTCGTCGATGGAGCCGGTGAACTTCACCCCGTTGGGCGCCGCGCCGGCGAACTCGCCCGTGTCCTTGCCGACCTTCTCCGGCGAATAGCAATGCACGCCAACGAGTTCGAGGCCGGGATAGGTGGCGATTCGCTTGATCATCTCCGAACCGACGTTTCCGCTTCCCACCTGGAAGACGCGAATCGGTGAGCTACTCATTGCGTGGAGCCTTCCTGTAGTGCGAATGCCTCGGGATAGAACTGCTTGGCCCACGCGCGGATTGCGGTGAAGCCCTCGTACTCGTCGGTGGCCAGCGCAGGCGGGTCGGAGTAGCGCTGGTGCCGCCAGATCTCGATGTCCTGCTCGAACTGCCGGATCACCTCGCGGCCGAACTCGGCCGCCTTGCGCTCGGCCCGTTCCGGGTCCTTGCCGGGGGTGCGGCCGATGTAGACCATGAACCGGACGTCGGAGGTGCACTCGTCGACCGGGGTGACCGCGGAGATGGTGCGGTTGTCGATCATCCCCCAGCTCTTGGTGACCGCGATGCCCAGGCCGCCGTTGATGGCCTCGACACCGCTGTTGACGTCCTCGATCTTCTGCCCGTCGTCACCCTCGAACGTGATGGTGAAGTCGACGAAGGAGACCGGCTCGTCGAAGTCGTGGCGGGTGAACACCGGCACGATGGGCGTGTTGTGCACGAACTTGAAATGCGCGAAGTCGACGCCGTTTTCCAGCACATACTGCGGGTGCAGCTCCAGGCCCGGCCGGTACAACCGCTGCTGGGGGTAGTAGTCGTCGGCGCTGCTGTCGTCGTGGAACGCGCCGAACACGTCGGGGGCGTCGAAGTACGGCTCGCGGCGCTCGACGTCGTGCCAGATGTAGACCGACGAGTTACGTTCCACCATGGGATAGGTGCGGATGCGCCTGCCGCGGTTGGGCCGATCCTGGTAGGGGATGCAGACGTTGCGGCCCTCCCGGCTCCACTGCCACCCGTGGAACGGGCACTGCAAGATCTCGCCGACGACCGTGCCGCCGTACCCCAAATGCGCGCCGAGGTGTTCGCAGTAGGCGTTCATCACGGTGAGCTGCCCGGACTCGGCCCGCCAGGCGACCATTTCCTGGCCGAAGTACTTCATCTTGTGCACGTCGCCGACACCGATCTCGTCGGACCAGGCGACCTGGAACCAGCCGGTTGGTTCCATCGACAACGGCGGCTTAGCCATGCGGGATCCCTCCTTGAAACGAATGATAGGCCGGGCCGCAGACAAATCAAAGTACCCTCTATGAAAATTCCGCCGTTGTGCGCGATAGGCTCTGCAAATGACTCGGCAGGTCAGCGGGGCGGGAACCGCGAACCGGCGCCCGAACCGGCGGGGCAACGCCACGCGCGAGAGCATGCTCGAGGCCGCGCTGAAGTCGTTGGCCTCCGGTGACCCGGGCTCGGTGTCGGCCAATCGGATCGCCAAGGAGATCGGCGCCACCTGGGGTGCCGTGCAATACCAGTTCGGCGACACGGACGGGTTCTGGGCCGCGGTGCTGCACCGCACCGCCGAGCGGCGCGCCGCGACCTTCTCGACTCTGTCGACGCCGATTTCAACCGACGCGCCCCTGCGCGAGCGGGTCGGCGCCATCATCGACACCCTGTACAACGGGCTGGCGTCGGCGGACTCGCGCGCGATCGAGAACCTGCGGGCGGCCCTCCCCCGTGACCCCGGCGAGCTCGAGCGGTTGTTCCCGCGCACCGCCGCCGAGCTGTTCTCCTGGGGCAAGAGCTGGCTGGAAACCTGCCAGAACGCGTTCGCCGGCCTGGACGTCGACCCGGATCGGGTGCGCGAGGTCGCCGCCCTGATCCCCGGCGCGATGCGCGGGCTGGTCTCCGAGCGCCAGCTCGGCTCGTACGCCGACCTGGACATGGCGCGCCGCGGCCTGACCAATGCGCTGGCGGCCTACCTGGAGCAGTCCAGGCCGTGACCGCCGGCGGCGTCACGATCCGCCGAGCCGGACCGAGTGACTTCGCCCCGGTCGCCGAGATGCACTATCCGGTCTGGCGGCAATCCTGGGCCGGCATACTGCCCGACTCCACGCTCGACGTGCTCGGATCGCCCCGGCGCTGGGCCATCCTCGCCTATCCGCGCATCCTGCAACGCCGCAACTGGAGCATGTGGGTCGCCGAATCCGGTTCGGCGACAATCGGTATGACCATCTTCGGCCCCGATCCCGCGAACCCCGAACAGGTGGAACTGGACTCCCTGTACATCGCGGCGGAATCCCAGGGCCACGGTGTCGGCACCCGCTTGCTCGCCACGGCGCTGCGCGAAAGCCGCTCGGGCGACCTCGTCCTGTGGTGCGCCGAGCGCAACACGCAGGGGCGAAAGTTCTACGAAAGCAACGGCTTTCACGCCGACGGACGCACCCTGGACTGGGAGCCGCTGCCCGGGGTCAAGGTCGCCCATCTAGGCTATCGGCTCAGCCGGCGGTGACGTGTCGTCGCAAGTCGTACTCGCCGAGATCGGTGCTGGCCAGCATGGCGCGATGCTCCCCGGGCGTGAAGGGCCACACCTCGGGCACCCCGTCCTTGTTGAGATACCAGCTGTCGCAACCGGTGGTCCACACCGTGTCCGGCATCGCGGCACGCAGCCTGGCGTTGAAGCTCTCGGTCGCCGGCCAGGTGGGCTCCACCGTGTCGAATTCGCCACGGCGCCAACGCTGAATCCACCGCAGTATGTGGTCGGCCTGCGATTCGGCGACGGTGGTCAGCGCGAGGTTGCCGACCGGGCTGTGCGGCCCGAGCATCATGAAGAAGTTGGGGAAGCCCGGCAGCGCCACCGTCCGGTAGGCCCGCGGACCGTCGCGCCACACGTCGTCGACGGCGATACCGTCGCGGCCGGTCACCTGCATCGGCCGGAAGAACGCGTGGGTGTCGAACCCGGTGGCCAGTACGATGACGTCCGCCTCGTGCAGGACACCGTCTTCGGTCACGATGCCGCGCCGTTCCACGTGGTCGATCGAGGAGGTGACCAGTTCGACGTCGTCGCGCTGCATCGCGCGGTAGAAGCCGTTGGACATGACCAGCCGTTTGCACATCGGCGTGTAGTCCGGGGTCAGGGCCCTGCGCAGCTCGGGGTCGCGGACCTCGCGCAGGCTGGCGCGGCACAGCGCCCCCATGATCTTTCGGCGCAGTCCCGGCTTGGTGAGCCCGGCGGCGAAGGTGTCGTAGCCGAAGCTGTAGCACCGGTAGGCCAGCCGGTCTAGCCAGCCGAACCGGTTGTGGGTGATGCTGGTGAGCCGGCTGTAGCGGGGGTTGGGCAGGCGAAGCACCCACTGCGCGGTGCGCTGGAAGAGCATAACGCGGTCCGCGACACCGGCCAGGCCGCAGACCAGCTGAACCCCGGTCGAGCCGTTGCCCACGATCGCGATCCGGCGGCCGCGCACGTCGACGGCGTGATCCCAGCGCGCGGAGTGAAAGGCGCGCCCGCCGAAGTCGTCCAGGCCGGGGATCGACGGCAGGCGCGGGTGATGCAGTACACCGGTGGCGCAGATCAAGAAGTCGACGGTCGACTCCTCGCCGGCGGCCGCGCGCAACCGCCACCGGCCGTCCTCGAAGCGGGCGTGGGAGATTTCGGTGCCGAACCGGATGCGATCGCGCAGTCCGAACCGGTCGGCGACATCGCGGAGGTAGGCCTGGATCTCGCCGCCGGGCGAGAACAGGTGCGACCAGTTCGGGTTCTGGGCGAACGTGTACTGGTAGACCCGCGACGGGATGTCGCAGACCAGGCCGGGGTAGGTGTTCTCCCGCCAGGTGCCACCGACCTCGTCGGCCTTCTCGTAGATCGTGACATCGGTTATGCCGCTGCGCAGCAACGCGATTGCGACGCACAGCCCCGACATACCCGCTCCGACGACGGCTACGGAGGGCTCGCGTCGCGGGGTCACGGCTACTCCGACTCGGCGCGCTGCTTGAGGCGCTGCAGGGTGAGCCGGATGTGTTCGGCGTTGGCGGCCACGCGATCTGGAACACCGGTGGCCTTTCCCGCGATCGTGCGGAACCAGCCGGGTCTGCGGTCCCAGGTGCTCTCGGTGACCCGGCAACCACCGTCGGCCGCCTCGATGTCGTACTGCCAGCGCGCGATCGGCAGCATGGAGTGCCGCACGTCGAACGCGAACAGCCGGCCCGGTTCCGCGTCGGTGACCGTGCACTTGGTGCTCCAGCGCCGTTTGGCGCTCGCGTTGTGCCCGGTGAACACCGCCCCGGGGCGCGCCGCGTTCCCCTTGCGCCATTCCATCGCCTCGGCTTCCTCGGCGAACGAGGCCAGGGTGGGCAGGTCGGTGATGAGCCGGTACACGACGTCCGGGCGGGCGTTGACCTGCACGGTTTCCGTCACGCAGGGGTCAGTCATGCGCCGATCATAGCCACGGTGCGGACCGCTCCACGTCGATTGCGGCGCATCCGAACTTTCTCCACACTTGAGGGCGAACCAAAGCAAGGGGTAATTCATGCGAGTCGGCGTACCGACCGAGACCAAGGCCAACGAATTCCGGGTGGCGATCACGCCCGCCGGCGTCGCCGAACTGAGCCGCCGCGGCCACGAGGTGCTCGTCCAGGCGGGCGCCGGGGAGGGATCGTCGATCCCCGACGAGGAGTTCAAGGCCGCGGGCGCCCAGTTGGCCGGCTCGGCCGAACAGGTGTGGGCCGAAGCCGATCTGCTGCTCAAGGTGAAGGAACCGATCGCGTCCGAATACGGGCTGCTGCGCGCGCGGCAGGTGCTGTTCACCTACCTGCACCTGGCCGCCTCCCGCGACTGCACCGAGGCGCTATTGTCCTCCGGCACAACATCGATCGCCTATGAGACCGTGCAGACCGCCGATGGCGCCCTCCCGTTGCTGGCTCCGATGAGTGAGGTCGCCGGCCGACTCTCGGCGCAGGCCGGCGCCTACCATCTGATGCGCTCCCACGGCGGCCGCGGGGTGCTGATGGGCGGGGTCCCGGGCGTCAAACCCGCGGACGTGGTGGTGATCGGCGCCGGTACGGCCGGCTACAACGCCGCCCGGGTCGCCAACGGCATGGGCGCGAGCGTGACGGTGCTCGACGTCAACATCGGCAAGCTCCGGCTCCTGGACGCGGAGTTCGGCGGACAGGTCCGCACGCGCTACTCGTCCGCCTACGAGCTGGAGGGCACCGTCACGCGCGCGGACCTGTTGATCGGGGCGGTCCTGCTACCCGGCGGCAAGGCGCCCAAGCTGATCTCGAATTCACTTGTGGCGCAGATGAAACCGGGTGCCGTGCTGGTCGACATCTCGATCGATCAGGGCGGCTGCTTCGCCGATTCCCGGCCGACCACCCACGATGACCCGACGTTCGCCGTGCACGAAACCCAGTTCTACTGCGTGGCGAACATGCCCAGCGCGGTACCCAAGACGTCAACCGTGGCGCTGACCAACGCGACGATGCCGTACGTGCTGGCGCTGGCCGACCGCGGCTGGCAGGCGGCTTGCCGGTCGGATCCCGCTCTGGGCAAAGGCCTTTCGACGCACGGCGGGGCGCTGTTGTCCGAGCGGGTGGCCGCCGACCTCGGTCTGCCGTTCACCGATCCGGCGAGCCTGCTGGCCTAGTCGGACTCCACCAGGCTGGCGATGATGTCGGCCGCCGGCCCGGGCTGGGCCTCCTTGAACGACGTTCCGGCCCACAGCGGTATACCGTTCGGGTCCTCCATGGCGGCCGCGGCCTCCCGGATCGGGGAGGTCATCTGGTTCACCTCCGGGTAGCCCAGCGGCGCCACGTTGTCGAGCAGGCGGGTGAAGTTGTTCTCCAGGCCCCGCGCGTAGCGGCCCGAGAAGGCGCGGGTGACCACCGTCGTGCCGAAAACCGGGTTTTTCAGAGCGGTGCGGTGCGCGGTGCTGGTGCCCGCCTCGTCGCTGAGCAGCAGCGCGGTGCCCACCTGCACGGCCACCGCGCCGCGGTGCAGCACCGCGGCGACGTCCCGGGCGTTGCCCAGGCCGCCCGCCGCGATGATCGGGACGTCATGGGCGTGGCGGATGCGGTCGATCAGGTGGTGCAGCGATTCGTTGCCGGGCTCCATGTCGGGCGCGAAGGTGCCCCGGTGCCCGCCCGCGTCCGGGCCCTGGACGATCAGGCTGTCCGCACCGGCGGCGACGGCCACGCCGGCCTCGTACGGCGAGGTCACCGTGACCATCACCAGCAGGCCGAGCGCCCCGAGCCGCCGGATGACGTCGGGCGGCGGCACCCCGAAGGTGAAGGACACCAGCTCGGGCCGCACGTCGGCCACCACCTCAAGCTTGCGCTCCCAGTCGTCGTCGTCGCCGTAGTGCGGGTGGCCGACCTCGACTTGGTAGTAGTCGGCGATCTCCTCGAGTTCTTCGGCGTAGTAGTCCAGCGCCATCCAGTCGGCGACGCTTGGTTGGGGCACGAACAGGTTGACGCCCAGCGGGCCGGTGGTCGCCGCGCGCGCGGCGGCGATGTCCTCGGCGAACCGGTCCGCGCTGCGGTGACCACCGGGGACGAACCCGAGCCCACCCGCGTTGGACACCGCCGCGGCCAGCTCGGGCGTGCCCGGTCCGCCGGCCATCGGCGCGCCCACGATGGGCACCATGATGTCCCAAAAGCCCAGTACCACGGGGCTAATTCGCTGACGGCGAGCGCCGGCACGGCGCGAGTGAGGAGGCGAACATGCGGGTTAAGATACCATCGCCCGAAGTTGTTGGGGCAGTGACCGTTTGGAGGCATACGGGCCCAGGACCGCGGCGCCGTACGGCTGGCTCAGCAGCCGGTGGGCCACCGCGTTGACCTCCTCGACGGTCACTTGGTCGATCTGCCGCAGGGTGTGCTCGATGCTGCGGTGCTCGCCGTAGTTCAGTTCGTTGCGGCCCAGCCGGCTCATCCGGGAACTGGAATCCTCCAGACCGAGGACGAGCCCGCCCCGCAGCGACCCCTTGGCGATGCGGCACTCCGCTTCGGTGATGCCGTCGCGGGCCACCGACTCGAGGACCTCGTTGGTCACCTGCATCACCTCGGCGAACCGCTCGGGCTGGCAGGCGGCGTAGACGGAAAGCGCGCCGCTGTCGGCGAAGATGTCGACCGTGGAATAGACCGAATAGGCCAGCCCCCGCAACTCCCGAACCTCTTGAAACAGGCGGGAACTCAGGCCGCCGCCCAGCGCGCTGTGCAGCACGGACAGCGCCCAGCGGTGCCGCCAGCCACGCCCGGGGGTGCGCACGCCCAGCGACACGTGCGTCTGCTCGGCGTCCCGGTTGCCCAGCATCAGGCCGGGCCGTCCGGTCACCCGCCCGGCGCCCTTGCGCGGGGCTATCGGCCGGCGCCCGCGGACCAGGTGCGGCCCGAAGTGCTCGCGCACCAGCGCGACCACCTCGTCGTGGTCGACGTTGCCGGCCACCGCGACCACCATGCGCTCCGGCGTGTAGCGCCGGACGTGAAAGGAGTGCAGCTGGGCCCGGGTCATCGACGACACGGAGCGCGCGGTGCCGATCACCGGCCGGCCCACCGGATGGTCACCGAACATCGCGCCCAGGAACATGTCGCCCAGCGCGTCCTCGGGGTCGTCGTCGCGCATGGCGATCTCCTCGAGCACCACGTCACGTTCCAGCTCGACGTCCTCGGCGGCGCAGCGACCGTTGAGCACCACGTCGGCGACCAGGTCGACCGCCAGTTCCAGGTCGCTGTCCAGCACGTGCGCGTAGTAGCAGGTGTGCTCCTTGGCGGTGAACGCGTTCAGCTCCCCGCCGACGGCGTCCATCGCCTGCGCGATGTCCACGGCGCTGCGGGTGGGCGTCGATTTGAACAGCAGGTGCTCGAGGAAGTGCGCCGCTCCCGCCACGGTGGCACCCTCGTCCCGCGATCCCACGCCGACCCAGACCCCGACGGAGGCCGAACGCACCGCCGGGAGGTACTCGGTGACGACGCGCAGACCACCCGGAAGCGTGCTGCGGCGCAGCGCGGTCGAGGGTTCGACCTCTAAGGTGTGCTTGCCGCGGCGCAGGGCCGCGGCGCGGTCAGCTGCTCGCGGTCGCGGCATCGGCAGGTGCGGCCGCCGGGGCGTCGGCCGGGGCCGAGCTGTCTTCCTCCACCAGGACCAGAGAGATCTTGCCGCGCTTGTCGATGTCGGCGATCTCGACCCGCAACTTGTCTCCGACGTTCACGACGTCCTCGACCTTCGCGATGCGCTTGCCCTTGCCGAGCTTGGAGATGTGCACCAGCCCGTCGCGCCCGGGAAGCAGCGACACGAAGGCACCGAAATCGGTTGTCTTGACGACGGTTCCGAGGAACCGCTCGCCGACGGTCGGCAGCTGCGGGTTGGCGATCGCGTTGATCCGGTCGATCGCGGCCTGCGCCGAGGGCCCGTCGGTGGCGCCCACGAACACGGTGCCGTCGTCCTCGATGGAGATCTGCGCGCCGGTCTCCTCGGTGATGGCGTTGATGACCTTGCCCTTGGGCCCGATCACCTCACCGATCTTGTCCACCGGGACCTTGATCGTGGTGACCCGCGGCGCGTAGGGGCTCATCTCGTCGGGCCCGTCGATCGCCTCGGCCATCACCTCGAGAATCGTCAGGCGCGCGTCCTTGGCCTGCGCCAGAGCGCCCGCGAGCACCTGCGACGGGATGCCGTCGAGCTTGGTGTCCAGCTGCAGCGCGGTGACGTAGTCCTTGGTGCCGGCGCACTTGAAGTCCATGTCGCCGAACGCGTCCTCGGCGCCCAGGATGTCGGTCAGGGTGACGAAGCGGCGCTCGGTCTTGCCGTCCACCTCGACGTCGTCGGAGACCAGGCCCATGGCGATGCCGGCGACCGGCGCCTTGAGCGGCACGCCGGCGTTGAGCAACGCCAGCGTGGAGGCGCACACGGATCCCATCGACGTCGAGCCGTTGGACCCCAGCGCTTCGGACACCTGCCGGATGGCGTACGGGAATTCCTCGACGCTCGGTAGCACCGGGATCAGGGCCCGCTCGGCCAGGGCGCCGTGCCCGATCTCGCGCCGCTTGGGCGAACCGACACGGCCGGTCTCACCGGTGGAGAACGGCGGGAAGTTGTAGTGGTGCATGTAGCGCTTCGAGGTCTCCGGCCCCAGCGAGTCGATCTGCTGGGCCATCTTCACCATGTCCAGCGTGGTCACGCCCAGGATCTGCGTCTCGCCGCGCTCGAACAACGCGCTGCCGTGCGCCCGCGGCACCACGGCGACCTCGGCCGACAGCGCGCGGATGTCGGTGATGCCGCGGCCGTCGATGCGGAAGTGGTCGGTCAGGATGCGCTGGCGGACCAGCTTCTTGGTCAGCGAGCGGAACGCCGCGCTGACCTCCTTCTCCCGGCCCTCATAGGTCTCGGCGAGGCGCTGCTGCACCTCGGCCTTGATCTCGTCGGTGCGCTGATCGCGCTCGGCCTTGCCGCCGATGGTCAGCGCCTTGGCCAGCTCGTCGGTGGCCACCGAGGCCACCGAGTAGTAGACGTCGTCGCCGTAGTCGGGGAACACGGGGTACTCGCCGGTGGGCTTGGCGGCCGCTTGGGCCAGCTCCTCTTGCGCGGTGCACAGCGCCGCGATGAACGGCTTGGCCGCCTCCAGGCCTTCGGCCACCACGGTCTCGGTCGGCGCCTGCGCGCCGCCCTCGACGAGCTCGATGACCTTCTCGGTGGCCTCCGCCTCGACCATCATGATCGCCACGTCTTTAGCGTCACCGTCGCCGACGATGCGGCCGGCGACCACCATGTCGAACACGGCCCGCTCGAGCTGCTCGACGGTCGGGAAGGCGACCCAGGTGCCGTCGATGAGCGCCACCCGCACGCCCCCGACGGGGCCGGAGAACGGCAGCCCGGCCAGCTGGGTGGACGCCGACGCGGCGTTGATCGCCACGACGTCGTAGAGGTCGTTGGGGTCCAGGCTCAGGATCGTGACCACGACCTGGATCTCGTTGCGCAGCCCGGAGACGAAGGACGGGCGCAGCGGCCGGTCGATGAGCCGGCAGGTCAGGATCGCGTCGGTCGAGGGCCGGCCCTCGCGACGGAAGAACGAACCGGGGATGCGGCCGGCGGCATACATCCGCTCCTCGACGTCCACGGTCAGCGGGAAGAAGTCGAAGTGCTCCTTGGGGCTCTTGCTGGCGGTGGTCGCCGACAACAGCATGTTCTCGTCGTCGAGGTAGGCGACGACGGCGCCGGCGGCCTGCTGGGCGAGCCGGCCGGTCTCGAAACGGATGGTGCGGGTGCCGAAGCTCCCGTTGTCGATAACGGCGGTTGACTCGAACACGCCTTCTTCAATTTCAGCGACAGACATGGGTGTCCGTACGGCCTCTCTGGGTATTCAGCTTTTTCGCGTCGTCACGCTTGAACCCGAGAGCTTCCTACGAGAGGAAAAAGTCTGGATGCGGCTACGGCCATCGATCGAAGCGGCCGACCTGCCCCAGATCCGGGGAGCCCGGCTGCCACTACCGAAGACCGCCCGATACAGACTGGGCTGCTCCCGTCATGACACGCTGGAACGGCACACGCGGATCTGCGTGGCCGCACCGTTCGTTCGGGCCGAACCGGCCCAGAACGCTCCCACTCTACACGGGCGGGCGTAGCGCTCAGTAGACCCGGGTCAGCGGCGCAGGCCCAGGCGCTCGACCAGCGAGCGGTACCGCTCGACGTCGATCTGGGCGACGTACTTGAGCAGCCGGCGCCGGCGCCCGACCAGCAGCAACAGGCCCCGCCGCGAGTGGTGGTCGTGCTTGTGCACCTTCAGGTGCTCGGTCAGGTCGGCGATCCGCTTGGTCAGCAGCGCGACCTGCGCCTCCGGGGAACCGGTGTCGGTGTCGTGCAGGCCGTAGGTGCCCAGGATTTCCTTTTTTTGCTCGGCGGTCAGCGCCACGAAAACATCTCCATCAATCGGTGCCGCGAAAACTCTGGTGCGTGGCCGCCGCGGACTGCAGCACACGCCGTATCGGCTGGCGAGTCTATCAGCGGCGGTGACGTGCGCAGAAATCGCAGGCCAGCGCCGCGCTCTTGACAATCTACAACCATTTGGTTGTAGTTTGGACGGGTGACCGTAGACCAGGAGGACCGGGTGGACGCCCTGTTCCACGCGCTCGCCGACCGAACCCGGCGCGACATCATGCGCCGAACGCTGGCCGGGGAACACTCGGTTTCCGCGCTGGCACTCAAGTACGACATGAGCTTCGCGGCGGTGCAAAAGCATGTCGTCGTGCTGGAAAAGGCCGGCCTGATCACCAAACGACGAAGCGGTCGCGAGCAGCTGGCCAGCGGCGACGTGACGGCCGTGCGGTCGGTGGCCGCCATGCTCACCGAATTGGAGCTCCTCTGGCGCGATCGCATCGCACGCGTCGACGACCTCATCGCATCCGACCCAACCCAGGAGGACTGAACCATGCCCGTGACCGACGTCCGGCACGACCCCGAGAACCTGACGCTGACCATCACCGCGGACTTCGCCGCTCCGCCGGCCCGAATCTGGCAGGTCTACGCCGACCCTCGTCAGCTGGAGAGGGTGTGGGGGCCGCCGTCCCACCCGGCGACCATCGTCGACCACAGCCTCACGCCCGGCAGCCGCACGACGTACTTCATGACCGGCCCCGACGGGGAGAAGTACGCCGGGTACTGGGAGATCACGGCCGTCGATGAGCCGACGAGCTTCTCGTTCCTCGACGGCTTCGCCGACGCGGACTTCAACCCGAACCCCGACCTGCCGGTCTCGAGGAACGTGTACACGTTCGCCGAGCACGACGGCGGCACCCGCGCGACCTACGTGAGCGCCTACTCCTCCGCCGAGGCGCTTCGACAGGTGCTGGACATGGGCGTCGTGGAGGGTGCGTCGTCGGCCATCAACCAGATCGACGACCTGATCGCCTCCTGACGCTTCCGCGGATCAGTCCTGGGCCGACAGGGTGGTGCGGGCCCGTTCGGTGTCTTTGCCCATCGCGTCGATGAGGTCCTTCACCGAGTCGAACTTGTGCTGCCCGCGGATGCGCGCGACGAAGTCCAACGCCACGTACTGACCGTAGAGGTCGGCGGTGGTGTCCAGGACGAAGGCCTCGACGGTGCGGGTGCGCCCGGAGAAGGTCGGGTTGGTGCCGACCGACACCGCGGCCTGGTAGCGCTCGCCCGGCACGACGGTGCCGGTCACCGGCCCGTGGCCGAGCAGGGTGAACCAGGCGGCGTACACGCCGTCGGCCGGGATCGCCGAATACATCGGCGGCGCCACGTTGGCGGTCGGGAACCCCAGCTCCATGCCGCGCCCCTCGCCCCGGACGACCACACCCTCGACCCGGTGCGGACGGCCCAACGCCTCCATGGCCGCCACCACGTCGCCGGCGTCGACGCAGGACCGGATGTAGGTGGACGAGAACGTCACCGTCTCGTTGCTGTGGTGCTCCGAAAGTAGGGACATCGCCTCCACCGCGAACCCGAACCGGTCCCCCGCGCGCCGCAGCGTCTCGACGTTGCCGGCCGCCTTCTTGCCGAAGGTGAAGTTCTCCCCCACCACGACCTCCACCACATGCAGGTGCTCCACCAGCAGCTCGTGGACGTAGCGCTCCGGGGTCAGCTTCATGAAATCGCTGGTGAACGGCATCACGAGGAAGACGTCGATGCCCATCTCCTCGACCAGCTCGGCGCGTCGCGTCAGCGTCGTCAGCTGCGCCGGATGGCTGCCCGGGTAGACCACTTCCATCGGGTGCGGGTCGAAGGTCATCAGCACCGTCGGGACGTTGCGGGCGCGGCCGGCCTTCACCGCATGCGCGATCAGCTCGGCGTGGCCCCGGTGCACCCCATCGAAAACACCGATGGTGAGCACACACCTGCCCCAGTCCGTGGGAATCTCGTCTTGGCCGCGCCACCGCTGCACGACCGCAAGCCTACGGCGCGCGGCCCCCCGCCGGGAGATCCGCATGCGCGACGGTGTCGAGGAGCACACGATCAGGCGTGGGTTGCCTAAACTCTCTCGGTGTGAAGGCTGACGAAGAGCGTGGCGGTCTCACCGCGGTCGGCCAGGACTATCTGAAGGCCATCTGGAACGCGCAGGAATGGTCGGTGGAAAAGGTCAGCACCAAGATGCTGGCCGAGAAGATCGGGGTGTCGGCCAGCACGGCCTCGGAGTCGATCCGCAAACTGGCCGAACAGGGCCTGGTCGACCACGAGAAATACGGCGCGGTTTCGCTGACCGAGGCCGGCAGGCGCGCGGCGCTGGCCATGGTGCGCCGGCATCGGCTGCTGGAGACCTTCCTGGTCAACGAGCTCGGCTACGGCTGGGACGAGGTGCACGACGAGGCCGAAGTGCTCGAGCATGCGGTGTCGGACCGGCTGGTCGCCCGCATCGACGCCAAGCTGGGGTTCCCGCAGCGCGACCCGCACGGCGACCCCATCCCGGCCTCGGACGGGCAGGTGCCCACCCCGCCGGCGCGTCAGCTCTGGGCGTGCGACGACGGCGACGCCGGGACGATCGCCCGCATCTCCGACGCCGACCCGCAGATGCTGCGCTATTTCGCCGACGTCGGCATCAACCTGGACTCCCGGCTGCGGGTCCTGACCCGTCGGGAATTCGCCGGCATGATCTCGGTGGCGATCGACTCGGGCGATGGCGCCGAGACGACGGTCGATCTGGGCAGCCCGGCCGCGCGGGCGATCTGGGTGGTCGGCTAGCGGCGATCGCAAGCGCGGCGAAGCCGGGCGCCGCGGTCGCCGCCATTCGAGCTAGCGGCGATCGCAAGCGCGGCGAAGCCGGGCGCCGCGGGTCGCCGCCATTCGAGCTAGCCGCCCGTCAGCGCTCGGCGCGCTGGTAGGCGGTCACGACGGCCGCGCCGCCCAGACCGATGTTGTGTTGCAGTGCGGCGCTGACGTTCTCGACCTGACGCTTGTCCGCGGTGCCGCGCAGCTGCCAGGTCAGCTCGGCGCATTGCGCCAGCCCGGTGGCGCCAAGCGGGTGACCCTTCGAGATCAGGCCGCCCGAGGGGTTGACCACCCACCGCCCGCCGTAGGTGGTGTCGCCGTTGTCGATCAGCTTGGGCGCCTCACCCGGGCCGCACAGCCCCAGCGCCTCGTATAGCAGCAATTCGTTGGCCGAGAAGCAGTCGTGCAGCTCGATCACCTGGAAGTCCTCGGGCCCCAACCCGGACTGGTGGTAAACCTGTTGGGCCGCTTGGACATTCATGTCGTAGCCGATCAGGTTCTTGGCACTTCCGTCGAAGGTCGACTCGAAGTCGGTCGTCATCGCCTGACCGACGATCTCCACGGCCTGGCCCGCCAGCCCACGGCTGTCGACGAAGCTCTCCGAGGCCAGGATCGCCGCGCCGGAACCGTCTGAGGTGGGCGAGCACTGCAACTTGGTCAGCGGGTCGGAGATCATCCGCGCCGCCAGGATGTCGTCGAGCGTGTAGGACTCCTGGAACTGCGCGAACGGGTTATTGACCGAGTGCTTGTGGTTCTTGTAGCCGATTTTCGCGAAATGCTCTGCGGTGGTGCCGTATTGGCGCATGTGCTCGCGGCCCGCGGCGCCGAACATCCAGGGCGCGACGGGCATGGCGAACTCGTCGATCTCGGCCATCGCCTTGACGTGCTTGCCCATCGGCGATTCGCGGTCCTGGGCTCCGCCGCTCAGCGAACCGGGCTGCATCTTCTCGAAGCCGAGCGCGATGGCGCAGTCGACGATCCCGCCGCGGATGGCCTGGGCCGCCAGGAAGAGCGCGGTGGAGCCGGTCGAGCAGTTGTTGTTGACGTTGACGATCGGAATTCCCGTCATGCCCAGTTCGTAGAGGGCGCGCTGCCCGGACGTCGAATCGCCGGCGACGTAGCCGACGTAGCCCTGCTGCACCTCGCGGTAGTCGACGCCCGCGTCGGTGAGCGCGTTGGTGCCCGACTCGCGCGCCATGTCGGGGTAGTCCCAGCCTTCGCGGCGGCCCGGCTTCTCGAACTTCGTCATGCCGACGCCGACGACGTACACCTTGTTAGACATCTTTGTCCCTTTCCAGCGGCTCAGGCCCCCAGTGTGCAACTTAACCCCACCGGGCGCTCGATGGGGACCCTTCGCTACAGCGTCGCCGGGCGGATCACCACCACCGACTTGGTCCGCGAGCCCTCGTCGCGCAGCAGCGCGATCACCCGGCCGCCGGCGTCGCAGGCGGCGTAGACGCCGTCGATGCCCGCCGGCGAGAGGCCTCGCCCGTTGGCCGCGGCCTCGGCCTCCTCGGCGGTCAGCTCGCGCCGCGGAAAGACCAGCAGGCACGCCTCGTCCAGGGTCAAGGACAGGGCGGGCCGCTCGGCCAGGTCTTCGAGCGAACGGGCCTGCTCCAGCGTGAAGCGGCCCACGCGGGTGCGCCGCAGGGCCGTCAGATGTCCGCCCACGCCGAGTGCGGCGCCGACGTCGCGGGCCAGGGCGCGAACGTAGGTGCCCGACGAGCAGTCGACTTCCACGTCGACGTCGACGAAGGGACCATCGGAGCGAACGTCGCACACCTCGAAGCGGTCGATGCGGACCGGCCGGGCCGCGAGTTCGACGGCCTGGCCCTCGCGAACCAGCCGGTAGGCGCGGCGGCCGTCCACCTTGATGGCGCTCACCGCCGACGGCACCTGGTCGATCTCACCGCGTAGGCCGGCGACCGCGGTGTCGATCTCCCCGCGCGTCAGGTGCGCGGCCGAAACGCTGTGCAGCACTTCCCCTTCGGCGTCCTCGGTGGACGTGGTCTGCCCGAGCCGGATGGTGGCGGCGTACGACTTGGAAGCGGCCGTCAGCAGGCCGAGGATCTTGGTGGCGCGGTCCACGCCGATCACCAGCACGCCGGTGGCCATCGGGTCCAGCGTCCCGGCGTGCCCCACCCTGCGGGTGGCGAAGATGCGACGGCAGCGCCCCACCACGTCGTGACTGGTCATCCCGGCCGGTTTGTCGACGATGACCAACCCAGGGCCGGCAGGGCTCGACGTCATAGCACGATGGCGGTCAGCACCAGTCCCCGCTCCACCGACCACCGGCCCCGCAGCGCGGTCAGCGGTGGCCCGTCGAGCGCCTGCCCGTCGATCAGGATCTTGGACACGAACACCCCGGTCGTCCCGCCGTCGGGCGGGTCGAGGTCG
>NZ_LZJA01000084.1:0-12907 GCF_001666785.1 Mycobacterium sp. E3305
CGCCGATCGGCATCTCGAAGGGCACCTCGACGGCGACCGGAGTGCGCGCCGCCCACGGCGATTCGGTGAACGCGGCCGCATCGACGCGGTGTTCGCCGACCCCGACGGCGGCGCAACGGTCGTCGACTGGAAGACCGGAGAACCGCCGCACGGACCCGAAGCCATGCGGCAGGCCGCCGTCCAACTCGCCCTCTACCGCTTGGCGTGGGCCGCCCTGTCCGGTGTCCCGGCATCGTCGGTGCGCACGGCCTTCTATTACGTGCGCGCCCGCGCCACGGTCGCCCCCGACGATCTGCCCGCCCCCGCCGAACTGGCCGGGCTGCTGGGCGAGCCGGCCGTCGGGTGACCCGCGCTGCCCGGGTACCGGGGTGGCGATCGTGGTTACATTGAGGCGTGGGTGTCTCCTGCGCTGGCGTCGAGCCGATCACGGACCGCCGTGCGCAACGGTAGGTCGCGGCAACTGAGCGGTCTCGAAGAGACGCTGACCGCCCAGCGAGGCCACCAGTTGGTCGGCGTGGTGCGCATCCCCGAGGAGCACGCCAGCCCCATTCGGGTGATCACCCGCCGCGTGGCCATCGCGCTGGTGGTGCTGTTCGCGGCGGCCGTCATCGTCTACGCGGACCGCAACGGCTACCGCGATGTGCGGGGCCAGCCGCTGACCTTTCTGGACTGCGTGTACTTCTCCGCGGTGTCGCTGTCGACGACCGGCTACGGCGATATCACGCCATACACCGAAACCGCGCGTTTGGTTCACACCCTGATCTTCACCGCGCTGCGGATCGCGTTCCTGGCCGTATTGGTCGGCACGACCCTCGAGGTGCTCTCCGAGCGCTCCCGGCAGGGGTGGAAGATTCAGCGTTGGAGGAGCAGAGTGCGCAACCACACGATCGTGATCGGCTACGGCACTAAGGGCAAGACGGCCGTCGCGGCGATCCTCAGCGACGAGGCCGCCCAGGGCGAGGTCGTCGTCGTCGACACCGATCGCAGCACCCTCGAGCACGCCGCGACCGCGGGCCTGGTCACCGTGCACGGCGACGCCACCAAGGCCGACGTGCTTCGGCTGGCCGGGGCGCAACACGCGGCGTCGATCATCGTGGCCACCAGCCGCGACGACACCGCGGTGCTGGTCACGCTGACCGCCCGGGAGATCGCCCCCAACGCCAAGATCGTGGCGTCCATCCGAGAGGCCGAAAACCAGCACCTGCTACAGCAATCGGGCGCGGACTCGGTGGTGGTCTCCTCGGCGACCGCCGGCCGCCTGCTGGGGCTGGCCACCACCACGCCCAGCGTCGTGGAGATGATTGAAGACCTGCTGACACCGGACTTCGGGCTGGCGATCGCCGAGCGCGAGGTGGAGCCGGCCGAGGTCGGCGGCTCCCCGCGCCATCTGCGCGACATCGTGCTCGGCGTGGTGCGTGACGGCCACCTGCTGCGCATCGGCGCGCCCGAGGTGGACGCTGTCGAGGCCAACGACCGGCTGCTCTACATCCGGCACGCGGGGCACTAGTGGCGATCGCAAGAGCGGCGGAGCCGGTCGCGGCGGGTCGCCACGATGGCTGGGCGATCGCAAGAGCGGCGGAGCCGGTCGCGGCGGGTCGCCACGATGGCTGGCTCTAGTGGGCATCGCGGACTTTCGGCTACGGAACGTGCCGTTGCTGTCGCGGGTCGGCGCCGACCGGGCCGACCAGCTGCGCACCGACGTCGAGGCGGCCGCCGCCGGCTGGGCGGACGCGGCGCTGCTGCGGGTGGATTCGCGCGGTCAGGTGCTGGTCGCCGACGGCCGGGTGGTGCTGGGCTCGGCGGCCAGGCTGGCCGACAAGCCGCCACCGGACGCGGTGTTCCTGGGCCGCATCGACAACGGGCGCCACGTGTGGGCGATCCGCGGCGCTCTGGAGGCGCCGGAGGACGAAGACGTGCACGCCGAGGTGGTGAACCTGCGCGGCCTGGGGTCGATCCTCGACGACACCAGCAGCCAACTGGTCTCGTCGGCCGTCGCGCTGCTCAATTGGCACGACTCGGCGCGGTTCAGCTCGGTCGACGGCTCGCCGACCCGCCCGGCGCGGGCGGGCTGGGCACGGGTCAACCCGGTCACCGGGCACGAGGAGTTTCCGCGCATCGACCCGGCCGTGATCTGCCTGGTCCACGACGGCGGCGACCGTGCGGTGCTGGCCCGCCAGGCGGTGTGGCCGGAGCGGATGTTCTCGCTGTTGGCCGGTTTCGTCGAGGCCGGTGAATCATTCGAGGTCTGCGTCGCCCGCGAGATCCGCGAGGAGATCGGCCTCACCGTCCGCGACGTCCGCTACCTGGGCAGCCAGCCGTGGCCGTTCCCGCGCTCGCTCATGGTCGGCTTCCACGCCGTCGCGGACCCCGGCGAGGAGTTCTCGTTCAACGACGGCGAGATCGCGGAGGCGGCGTGGTTCACCCGCGACGAGGTGCGCGCGGCGCTCGCGGCCGGTGACTGGTCCAGCTCGGCGGATTCGAAACTGCTGCTGCCCGGCTCGATCTCGATCGCGCGCGTGATCATCGAATCCTGGGCCGCGATCGACTGACCCGGCGCCGCTACTTGACGCGGTCCGTCACGGTCTGCAGCACGGCGCTGGCGACCTGATCGGTGGGTTCGATTCCCAGCACGCCGACGGAGACCAGCACCGATGACTTCACCGTGTAGAGGTGAATCCAGCCGTCGGAGTTCAGCTTCAACGTCAGGGAATCCGGCTTGTTCAGCGTGAAGTCATACGCGGTGTGGTGCAGGGAGGCGCACTGATCCAGCGTCGTGTGCAGCTGGTTGAGCGCCCCGCGGGCGACGTTGGCGTCCGGGTAGACGACGACGGCGTTGGTGACCTCGTTGATCGGGGCGATGCCGCCCGGCCTCAGGTCGTCGGTCGAGCCGGCGTAGGCGACAGAGCGGTATTCCTTCCAGCCCCCGGCGAAGGTGAGGTCCGTGGTTCCCACTGCCCGGCACGGCGCCGGCGGGTTGCCGATGGTCTCCCGTGGCGGATCGTGGCGGTCGGCATACGGATACGGTTGCAGGCCTTCGAAATTGGCGATGTGACGCGCATCGTCGAGGCTGATGACCAAGGAGTCGGCGTACACGTGCGGGCTCGGGTTCGCCGCCGTACGGGAGTGCGAGCATGCCGTCAGTACGGCGACGGCGATGACGGCCGAAGCCATGGCGGCCAGCGACAGGCGCAGAGGCAAGCGGCTCGACCGATCACTCGACGCCATGCTCGCCAATGTTAGGGCCGCGCTCGGCGGCAGGCAGAGCAGTTGGTGAACACCGGCGGCGTGTCGGCGCGCCCGGCCCTCTTTAGGCGCCGGCCTCGGCCAGCTTGGCCTTGACCTCGGCCGCGCTCGGGTTGGTCAGGGTGGATCCGTCGGCGAACTTCACCGTCGGGACCGTCCGATTGCCGCCGTTGACCGACCCGACGAATTCCGCCGCCGCGGGGTCGTGCTCGATGTCGACCGCCTGGTACGGAATTCCGTTGGATTTCAACACAGTCATGAGGCGATGGCAGTAGCCACACCATGAGGTCGTGTAGACGGTGATCGGGGCAGTGGTCATAGCTCGTTAACGTAGCCCGCAGGCGGTGTGTTCCGCGCCCGAACACCGCACCCATATCCCGACGCGCACCGGCCGGGGCCGCGGTTTGTCGGCCATCGCTGCCAAGATGGACGCCATGCCGATGGTCGCCGACGCCTTGACCGCCGGGCTGGACGACGAGCAGCGCGAGGCCGTCCTGGCTCCCCGCGGCCCGGTCTGCGTGCTTGCCGGGGCCGGAACGGGCAAGACCCGCACCATCACCCACCGGATCGCGCAGTTGGTGGCGAGCGGCCATGTGGCCGCCGGGCAGGTGCTGGCGGTCACGTTCACCCAGCGGGCGGCGGGGGAGATGCGTTCCCGGCTGCGCACGCTGGGCGCCGCAGCGGGCGCCGACACCGGCGTCGGCGGGGTGCAGGCCCTGACCTTTCACGCCGCGGCGCACCGGCAGCTGCGGTACTTCTGGCCGCGGGTGGTCGGTGACACCGGCTGGCAGCTGCTGGACACCAAGTTCGCCGTGGTGGCGCGGGCGGCCAGCCGCTCAAGGATCAACGCAAGTACCGACGACGTCCGCGACCTGGCGGGCGAGATCGAGTGGGCCAAGGCGTCGCTGATCACCCCCGAGGAGTATCCGGCCGCCGTGGCCGAGGCAGGGCGGGACATCCCGCTCGACGCCGCCCGGGTCGCGACCGTGTACGCCGCCTACGAGGCGCTCAAGGTCCGCGACGAATCGGTGACGCTGCTCGACTTCGACGACCTGCTGCTGCACACCGCGGCGGCGATCGAGAACGACGCCGCCGTGGCCGACGAATTCCGGGGCCGCTACCGCTGTTTCGTCGTCGACGAATACCAGGACGTCACACCGCTGCAGCAGCGGGTGCTGGCGGCGTGGCTGGGCGACCGGGACGACCTGACCGTCGTCGGTGACGCCAACCAGACCATCTACTCGTTCACCGGGGCCTCGCCGCGGTTCCTGCTGGACTTCTCGCGGCGCTATCCCGACGCCACCGTGGTCCGCCTGGAACGCGACTATCGCTCCACCCCGCAGGTGGTGTCGTTGGCCAACCAGGTGATCGCCGCGGCCCGCGGGCGGGTCGCCGGCAGCAAGCTGCACCTGTCCGGTCAGCGTCCGCCGGGCCCGGCGCCGTCGTTCCGCGAGCATCCCGACGAACCGGCCGAGGCCGCCGCCGTCGCGGCGTCGATCGCCCGGCTGATCGAAGCGGGCACCCCGGCGTCGGAGATCGCCGTGCTCTACCGGGTCAACGCGCAGTCCGAGGCCTACGAGGAGGCGCTGACCGAGGCCGGCATTCCCTATCAGGTTCGCGGCGGCGAGGGCTTTTTCACCCGGCAGGAGATCAAGCAGGCGCTGCTGGCGCTGCAGCGGGCGGCAGAGCGCGGCGCCGACGGGCCGCTGCCCGACGTCGTAAGAGCCGTCCTGGAACCGCTGGGTCTGACGGCCGAGCCGCCGGTGGGCGCCCGGGCCCGGGAGCGCTGGGACGCGCTGACCGCGCTGGCCGAGCTGGTCGACGCCGAGGTGGCCCAGCGCCCGCAGCTGGACCTCGCCGGCCTGCTGGCCGAGCTTCGGTTGCGCGCCGACGCGCGCCACCCGCCGGTGGTGCAGGGCGTGACGCTGGCCTCGTTGCACGCCGCCAAGGGGCTGGAGTGGGACGCGGTGTTCCTGGTCGGGCTGGCCGACGGCACGCTGCCCATCTCGCACGCGTTGGCGCACGGCCCCGAAAGCGAGGCGGTCGAGGAGGAGCGCCGGCTGCTGTACGTCGGAATCACCAGGGCGCGAATCCATTTGACGCTCAGCTGGGCGCTGGCCCGCAACCCGGGCGGACGGCAGGGCCGCAAGCCGTCGCGGTTCCTCAACGGCATCGCGCCCCAGGCCCGCGCCGACGCCGCCCCCAACAAGTCCCGGCGCAACCGGGGACCCGCGGCGCGCTGCCGGATCTGCAACAAGGACCTGTCCACCGCCGCGGCGGTCATGCTGCGGCGGTGCGAGACGTGCGCGGCCGACGTCGACGAAGACTTGCTGCTGCGGCTCAAGGCGTGGCGGCTCGACGTCGCCAAGGAGCAGCAGGTGCCCGCGTATGTGGTCTTCACCGACAACACCCTGATCGCCATCGCCGAGCTGCGGCCCGGGGACGAGGACGCGCTGATCGCGATCCCCGGCATCGGCGCGCGCAAGCTGGAGCAGTACGGGCCCGACGTGCTGGAGTTGGTGCGCGGCGCCTGACCACACCGTCGAGCGTGGGGCTTGTGGACGAATTCGAGGCAATTGCCGTACTAGGGCCCACACTCGGTGAGGCTGTCGCCGATAAGCGCAGGTCAGAAAATCGTTTGTGCCGCGCGCCCGCGGCCGTTTACCCTCGAAGCTGCGTTCTGGCACGACGAAGGGAGGTGGCCACGATGATCAACGACGCGTTCGGTGTGGACGTGGCCGCCGCGGCGGCCACGCTCAAGCATGCCGCCGCCGTGCCGGCGGCCGCGTTGAAGCATCGCGCCGCCGCCGCCGCGACGAACGCGTCCGCAGGACTCGAGGTCCACCGAATGGCTACGTAACTCCCCGGTCTCACCGGATGGCCACGGACCCGAAGTCAAGGATCCGTGGCCATAGTCTTTTCGGGCGCAAGCCCGCTCCCTGGTCCGGATCAGCGAAATCCGCAAGCCCCGACCAGGAAGCAGGTGAGCAGGACATGTCGGCCCTGACAGTCCCCAGACAGCCGTCGCCGGCGTTGCCGTGTCACGCCGGCGATCCCGACCTCTGGTTCGCCGAGACCCCGGCCGACCTCGAGCGCGCCAAGGCGCTTTGCGCGGGCTGCCCGATCCGGCGCGAGTGCCTGGCGTCCGCGCTGGAGCGGGCCGAGCCCTGGGGGGTGTGGGGCGGCGAGATCCTCGACCGCGGCGCCATCCTGAGCTTCAAACGACCGCGCGGACGCCCCCGCAAGGACGAGGTCGCCGCCTAGATGGCCGCGCTGTCGGGCTCGGCGAAGCCGGGAATCAGCTCCTCGGAGAGGGCCTTGATCGGCACCCGCGCGTCCAGCTGGCACAGGATCGCCGCCACCGAGGCGATGACCCGCATCGGGATGGCCAGCTTGGGCGGCAGGTCCATCTGCCGGGCCGTCTTGATCTGGGACACCGACCGGTCGATCTGGCCGACGGTCATGCGCTGCAGCCATTTGCGCGTGTAGTGGAACTCGTCGACCTCGATGGGTTCGACGTACTGGCGCAGCATTTCGTCGATGTCGCGCACCGACACCTGCTGGCCCTTCTGGATGAACCCGACCTTCTCCATCGTCGGCAGCAGCAGATCGTAGTTCTTGTCGCGGGCCAGGCGGATCGTCATCCCGAGCTCGATGGGGTAGCCGCCGGGCAGCGGTGCGACCGCGCCGAAGTCGATGACGCCCATGCGGTCGTCGGGCAGCAGCATGAAGTTGCCCGGGTGGGCGTCGCCGTGCAGCATCCCCAACCGGCGCGGCGCGTCGAAGGTGAGCTCGAGCAGCCGGGTGCCGATCAGGTCGCGCTGCTCGCGGGTGCCGTCGCGGATGATCTCCGCCAGCGGCAGGCCGTCGATCCACTCCTGGACCACGACCTTGGGCGCGCTGGCGACGACGTGGGGTATCGCGAAGTGCGGGTGGCCCTCGTAGGCCTTGGCGAAGGCGCGCTGGTTGTCGGCCTCCAGCCGGTAGTCGAGCTCCATCTCGGTGCGCTCGACCAGCTCGTCGACGATGCCCTGGACGTCGGCGCCGGGGGCGAGCTGTTTGACCACGCCGACCATCCGCTGCATGGTCTTGAGGTCGGCGCGCAGCGCCTCGTCGGCGCCGGGGTATTGGATCTTGACGGCCACCGGGCGGCCGTCGGCCCAGACCGCCTTGTGCACCTGGCCGATGCTGGCCGAGGCGATGGGTTTGTCGTCGAACGAACTGAACCGTTCGCGCCACTTGGTGCCCAGCTGGGCGTCGAGCACCCGGTGCACCTTGTTGGCGGGTAGCGGCGGGGCGTCCTTTTGCAGCTTGGTCAGCGCCTCGCGGTAGGGCTCGCCGTATTCGTCCGGGATGGCGGCCTCCATGACCGACAAGGCCTGGCCGACCTTCATCGCCCCGCCCTTGAGCTCGCCCAAGACGGTGAACAGCTGGTTGGCGGCTTTCTCCATCAGCTCGGCCTGGACTTCGTCCCGCGATTTCCCGGTCAGCCGTTTGCCGAAGCCGAGCGCCGCCCGGCCGGCGAAGCCGACCGGGATGCTGGCCAGCTTCGCGTTGCGCGCCGCCCGGCCCCGTTTGATGTCTGCCACGTATCCATCATCCATGACGTTCCACGCGCCTCGCGCTTGATCTTCGCAACACCCGCTCGCGGGCGGCCGACGGGGAAGCGCCCTAGGTTGTCCCCCATGGCAGCCAAGCAATCACAACACGACGCCGCTGACTCCCTGTTCAGGGCGATCATCGAAACGCTGGACAAGCACCGCAACGACGGCACCCTGACCGCGGAGATCCTGCAACAGCTGGGGACCGCCTACGAGTCGGTGTCGTCGAACGTCCCGGATCAGGGCCGGCTCGGCTAGCTGGCCCGTCCGCACGAGCACAGCGGGTGCCGGGTCCAGCGCCGCGCGACGATGGCGCCGGCGTTGAGGTCGAATTCCAGCGTGGCGTTCAGCGTCTGGGGCGGCATCGCCTCCTGTTGGCGCACGGCGGCGATCACCCGGTTCACCTGGCTGAGCGCCAGCGCCGCGGTCGCCAGCAGCGTGGCCCGGTCGGCCACCCCGACGGTCTCCCGCAGCTGCGCGGAGATCGCGGGCCAGGCCGCGTCGCGGTCCCGCCGATGCAGGTCGGCGCAGCCCAGGCAGCTGGTCGTCCCGGGAATCACCAGCGGGCCGACCAGCCCGACGCCGTCGCGGACCCGCACCGGCAGGTGGGGCACGCCACGGGCGTGCAGGTCGCGGACCATGCGCGGGTCGGCGACCAAGTAATCGGACAGCACCACCAGGTCGACGACGGCGGCCGACACGGCCGCGTGCGGCTGGCTGCTGCGGGCGATCCGGGCGCCCGAGCAGCGCAGCGCCTCGGCGAGCAGCTCCGACAGCGGCCCGCGGCCGTGGATCCGGATGGACGGCGCCCGGCCGCGGGGCTTCCCGCATTCGGTCGCCACGCCCGCGCCGACCAGCTGGTCGACCAGGTCCGTCAGGCCCTCTGCGTCCCGCAGGCCGCGGTCGACGGCGCGCCGCCGCAGCTCGGCCAGCGGCGTGGGTGATCGCATGGTTCGCAGCAGCGCGGCCAGTTCCGCGGCGGGCAGGCCGCCCGGTGGCCGCACCAGCACGGCACGGCGGGGATCCCAGCCGACTTGGACGGCGCCGTCGGGCCGCAGCAGTACCGGCATGGCGGGGTCCAGCGCATAGGTGGAAAGCGTGGCCGGTGACACCGGTGCACTGTGCCACGCCGGGGGTGGGCGCCCCGGTCAGTTATCCACAGGGCCGCGGCCCGGATCCTCGGGGTTCTCCTCGAGCTTGGCGATCGCCTCGTCGATGCCGCTGGTGTCGCCCCCGATGACGCGGTCGATGAAGCCCGCCGGCTCGTCGAGGTCCTCGGCGGCGGGCAGCAGGTCGGGGTGTTGCCAGATGGCGTCGCGGGCGTCCACGCCGGCGGCCTCGGTGAGGCGCTCCCACAGCGCGGCGGCTTCGCGCATCTTGCGGGGCCTCAGCTCCAGGCCCACCAGCGTCGCGAAGGTCTGTTCGGCCGGGCCGCCGGTGGCGCGGCGGCGGCGCAGCGTCTCGCTGAGCGCGGCCGCCCCCGGAATCCGGTCGCCCAGGGCCGCGGTGACCACCACCTGCACCCAGCCCTCGATCAGCGCGAGCAGCGTCTCGAGGCGTTCCAGCGCCTGCGTCTGCGCCGGGGTGGCCTTGGGCTCGAAAACGCCTTGCCCCAGAAGGTTTTCGATGGCCGCCGGGTCCGACAGCGTCGCCGGGTTGAAGTCGCGGGCCAACTCCTCGATACCGCTCATGTCGATCTGCATGCCCATCGCGTAGGCCTCCACCGCGCCCAGCAGCTGGCTCGACAGCCACGGCACGTGGCTGAACAACCGGTGGTGGGCGGCCTCGCGCGCGGCCAGAAACGTCAGGATCTCGCTGCGGGGCTGCTCGAGCCCGGCCGCGAACGACTCCACGGCGTCGGGCAGGATCGCCGCAACGCCCTTGGGCCCCAACGGCAATCCGATGTCGGTGGAGGTGAGCACCTCGCGGGACAGCCGGCCCAGCGCCTGCCCCAGCTGCGAGCCGAAGGCCATGCCGCCCATCTGCGACATCATCGCCATCAGTGGGCCCGCCATGCTCTTGGCCTCCTCGGGCAGCGACGACGCCCACACCGTCGAAATCTGTTGTGCCATCGGGTCGCACAACCGCTTCCAGGTATCCAGGCTGTTGTCGACCCAGTCGGCCGGGCTCCAGCCCACCGCCTTGCTGGTGCCGGCGGGCAGCGCCGTGGCGCCGTCCAGCCAGGTCTCGGCCAGGTGTACCGCGTCGGCGATCGCCGAGTGCGTCGTGGCCGGGATGGGCGCCACGAACCCGATCGAGTTCGTGGCCACCCGGCGCGCCAGCTCGTAGTTGACCGGGCCCGACTGTCCGCCCCCGGCCATCCCGGTGCCCGCGCTGGAAAGCATCTGACCCAGCTGGGTGAAGATCTGCCCGAGGTCGCCCATGCCGAAATCGCCGCTCATGCCGAATGCGCCGAAGGGATCGGAGCCGCCGGAGCCCGAATTGGGATCTTTCTTCCCGGGTTTGTCGGGGTCTTCCCCGTGGGAGAAGCCGAAAGGCAGGTCAGCCATACCGTCAACGGTACTCACCGGGGGAATGGGGTGGGTGGTCTCGGGGTCAGCTTGTGGCTGAACCGGACCGACGGGCTCCGTCTAGTGTAATCGGCGTGAACAGGCGGATTCTGACCTTGATGGTCGCGCTGGTGCCGATCCTGGTCTTCGGCGTGTTGCTGGCGGTGGTGACGGTGCCGTTCGTCTCGCTGGGCCCGGGACCCACCTTCGACACGCTCGGCGAGGTCGACGGCAAGCAGGTGGTGGCGATCGAGGGCACCGCGACGCATCCGACCACCGGGCACCTGAACATGACGACGGTCTCCCAGCGGGACCAGCTGACCCTCGGCGAAGCGCTGACGCTGTGGCTTTCGGGGCAGGAGCAGTTGGTGCCGCGCGACCTGATCTACCCGCCGGGCAAGTCACGGGACGAGGTCGACAAGGCCAACAACGCGGACTTCAAGGAGTCCGAGGACAGCGCCGCCTACGCCGCGCTGGGCTACCTGAAATACCCGGCCGCGGTCACGGTCGCCAAGGTCACCGATCCGGGTCCGTCCGCGGGCAAGCTGAAGGACGGCGACGCCATCGACGCGGTCAACGGCGTCCCGGTGGCCGACGTCGACCAGTTCACCGGGCTGCTCAAGAACACCAAGCCGGGCCAGACGGTGACCATCGACTACCGGCGCAAGAACGAGCCGGCCGGGGTGGCCCAGATTACGCTGGGCGCGAACAAGGATCGCGACTACGGCTTCCTCGGTGTCGCCGTGCTCACCGCGCCCTGGGCGCCGTTCGTCGTCGACTTCAACCTGGCCAACGTCGGGGGGCCGTCGGCCGGCCTGATGTTCAGCCTGGCGGTGGTCGACAAGCTGACCACCGGTGACCTCACCGGGTCGAAGTTCATCGCGGGGACCGGCACCATCTCCGCCGATGGGAAGGTCGGCCAGATCGGCGGCATCACCCACAAGATGGTCGCCGCCCACGCGGCGGGCGCCACGGTCTTCCTGGTGCCGGCCAAGAACTGCTACGAGGCGAACTCGGACAATCCGTCCGGCCTGCGCCTGGTGAAGGTGGAGACCCTCAGCCAGGCGGTCGACGCCCTGCATGCGATCACGTCGGGGGGCCAGCCCCCGAGCTGTTAGAAGCTGAGCGAGCCAAATGGCGGGTCGCGCGATGCGTAGAGTTGTCACCGTCGATCAATCGAGCAGGGAGCGTAGCCAGTGGGGATGCGGCCCACCGCACGGATGCCGAAGCTGACCCGGCGCAGCCGGATTCTGATCCTGATCGCCCTGGGTGTGATCGCTTTGCTGCTCGCCGGCCCCCGGCTGATCGACGCGTACGTGGACTGGCTGTGGTTCGGCGAACTCGGCTACCGCTCAGTGTTCAGCACCGTCCTGGTCACCCGGTTCGTGGTCTTTCTGGTGGCCGGCCTGCTGGTGGGCGGCATCGTGTTCGCCGGTCTCGCGGTGGCCTACCGCACCCGCCCGGTGTTCGTGCCGAGCAACGACAACGATCCGGTCGCGCGGTACCGCGCCGTCGTGCTGTCCCGGTTGCGGTTGGTGGGCATCGGGGTGCCGGTCGCGATCGGCCTGCTGGCCGGCATCATCGCGCAGAGCTACTGGGTGCGCATCCAGCTGTTCATGCATGGCGGGGACTTCGGTATCCGGGATCCGCAGTTCGGCAAGGACCTCGGCTTCTACGCGTTCGACCTGCCGTTCTACCGGCTGCTGCTCAGCTATTTGTTCGTGGCCGTCTTCCTCGCGTTCGTTGCGAACCTGCTGGCGCACTACATCTTTGGCGGAATCCGGCTGTCCGGGCGCACCGGCGCGCTGAGCCGCTCGGCGCGCATCCAGCTGGTCACGGTGGTGGGGCTGCTGGTGCTGCTCAAGGCGGTCGCGTACTGGCTGGACCGCTACGAGTTGCTGTCGCACACCCGCGGCGGCAAGCCCTTCACCGGTGCGGGGTACACCGACATCAACGCGGTGCTGCCGGCCAAGCTGATCCTGATGGCGATCGCGCTGATCTGCGCCGCCGCGGTGTTCTCCGCGATCGTCCTGCGTGACTTGCGGATTCCGGCCATCGGCCTGGTTCTGCTGCTGCTGTCGTCGCTGATCGTGGGGGCCGGGTGGCCGTTGATCGTCGAGCAGATCAGCGTCAAACCCAATGCCGCGCAGAAGGAAAGCGAATACATCAGCCGCAGCATCGCGGCGACCCGGCAGGCATACGGGCTGACGTCGGACGTCGTCACCTACCGCACCTACGCCGGTGACACGCAGGCCACCGCCCAGCAGGTCGCCGACGACCGCGCGACCACCTCCAACATCCGGCTGCTCGACCCGACCATCGTCAGCCCGGCGTTCACCCAGTTCCAGCAGGGCAAGAACTTCTACTACTTCCCCGACCAGCTGTCCATCGACCGCTACCTGGACCGCAACGGCTCACTGCGCGACTACGTCGTCGCGGCCCGCGAGCTCAACCCGGACCGGCTGATCGAGAACCAGCGCGACTGGATCAACCGGCACAGCGTCTACACGCACGGCAACGGGTTCATCGCCTCGCCGGCGAACACGGTGCGCG